>JALOTS010000211.1 GCA_025457785.1 Pontiellaceae bacterium
CTGGAAAAAAAACTCGACCCCGCCTGTTCCGGACTCGTGCTGGATCTGGGGCTCGACTGCAGGTATGAGCAGCTTGCGCATCACAACTTTTTCTTTTCCGGAAATCAGAAGGAGCATTTTAAAACTGTTTTCCGTAAAAAAGAGCTGCCGCACGACCCCACCATTTACCTCGTTGCCGCTTCGCGGACCGACCCCACGGTCGCGCCGAAAGGGTGCGACTGCCTTAAAATTCTGCCGCATATCCCTTACATTAACAAAAAACACCCCTGCACGCAGGAAGACTACCTGAAATTTAAAGAGCGGATTGTCGATAAACTCGAACGCATGGGGCTGACCGATTTGCGTAAGCACACCGTTTTCGAACACGTCTGGACACCGTTTGATATACAAAAGAACTATTACTCAAACGGCGGATCAATTTACGGAGTGGTTTCCAATCGTTGGAAAAACTTCGGTTTTAAAGGCCCCAAGCAAAGTCCGCTCTACGAAAACCTTTTTTTTACCGGCGGATCAGTCAATCCCGGCGGCGGTATGCCGATGGTTGTGCTTTGCGGACAGAACGTTGCGCAAAAAATCGCCGAATGGGATCACGGTTAGTTGGTATTAAAAAACTGACGAACCACGGCCTGCATTTATTCAACTTCGTCATCGGTCAGCGCAAAGAAAAATTTCTGTCGTCTGTCCGCCGCAAAAAGTCCAGTTCCCGGCGGATCCGTTCCGTCAACATGAAAAAAATGTATAAAAAACGGGCTCCGTTGCCGGAGCCCGTTGCAGGATCTGCCGAGATAACAGAACTCAGTTGGTTGCGCGTCCGCCGACACCCTTGGTGCCTTTGGCAATCGCTTTGGCTGCGCCTTTCGGACGCAGCGAGCGGGAGGCCGCACCGGCCTGCCACATTTCGGAGTCGTGGATGGCCTTGAGTTCCTTGCCCAGACGTTCTTTATAGTCTTTCGCGCCGCAGATTTTCAAAACGCGTTTGGCTTCGTCTTTGTTTTTGACCGCTTTGTAGAGGTCGTTAAACACCGGCAGGGTGGCCTTCTTGAACTTCGGAGCCCAGTCGAGCGCACCGCGCTGCGCGGTGGCGGAGCAGTTCGAGAACATCCAGTCCATACCGTTTTCATCAACCAGACGAATCAGGCTTTGTGTGAGTTCTTCAACCGTTTCGTTGAAGGCTTCGGAAGGGCTGTGTCCGTTTTTGCGAAGCACTTCGTACTGCGCCTCCATTACGCCGGCCAGACAGCCCATCAGCACGCCGCGTTCGCCGACGAGGTCGGAGGTAACTTCTTTTTCGAAGGTGGTCGGGAAGAGGTAGCCGGAGCCGATACCGATACCGAGCGCCATACAGCGCTCTTCAGCGCGGCCGGTGGCATCCTGAAATACGCCGAAGCTGGAGTTGATGCCCGCTCCGCTGAGGAAATTGCGGCGGACATTCAGACCGGAACCTTTCGGCGCAACCAGAATCACATCGACATCCGGCGGCGGAATGACCTTGGTCAGATCTTTATAAACGATCGAAAAGCCGTGGCTGAAGTAAAGCGCATCGCCGGCCTTCAGATTTTTCTTCACCAGCGGCCAGCAGATTTTCTGCGCGGCATCAGACAGCAGATACTGAATGATCGTTCCCTTTTGAACCGCTTCTTCGATTTCAAACAGCGTCTTGCCGGGTGTAAAGCCGTCTTTGACGGCCCGGTTCCAGTCCTGCATGAACTGTTTGGACTGACCGACGATCACGTTGAATCCGTTATCGCGCAGGTTCAGAGCCTGAGCCGGGCCTTGTACGCCGTAGCCGATGATTGCGATAGTTTCGTTTTTGAGCACCTTGCGGGCTTTCGCCAGCGTAAACTCTTTGCGGGTCACGACGGTTTCTTTGGTTCCGCCGAAATCAATAACTGCCATAGTCTTTCTCTCCTTTAATAATGATGAGCCTATCCCTTAAGCAAGCGGGCGTTTTACGTGGAAAGCTCCTTTTCGTCAATGTCTCTTTTTTCCAAACGTTGGAAATTCCGTGATCATGGATCGCGGCTGCAACAAAAAACGGCCCCGCCTGCTTAAACGGGCGGAACGCTCGTTCTACTTCAAAAACTTCACGCCGTTTTCAAACAGCTTGAGACCCAATCCCTGAGCGGGCAGTGTGCCGTTGAGTTTTTGTACGTCCCAATTGGGATGGTTTTCGGGAAAGAGGTAGGCCTCGGGGTGCGGCATCAGGCCGAAGATGCGTCCGGTTGGATCGCACAATCCGGCAATCGCATTGAGTGAACCGTTCGGATTGGCCGGGAAATCTGCGGTCGGGTTGCCGGAGGCATCGGCATAGCGGGCGGCAGCGCAACCGAGCTGTTCAATCTGCTCTATGACGGTTTTATCCGTGGTGAAAATTTTTCCCTCGCCGTGGCGGACCGGCATCGGCATCGTATCGATCCCTTTTGTAAAGATGCACGGGGAGTTCTGCTCGAACTTGAGATTCACCCAGAAATTCTGAAAGTGCCCGCAGTCGTTCTGCATCAGCGAAACCTTGGGGTCAAAATATTCGCTGTTCAGTCCGGGCAGCAGGCCGATCTTGGTCATCGTCTGAAATCCGTTGCAGACTCCGAGAATGATTTTCTGATCGTCGATGAATTTCTGAAGTTCTTCGCGCAGATGATGTTTCACGCGCAGGGCGAAGACATGGCCGCTGGTCATGTGGTCGCCGTAGGAAAAGCCGCCGATAAACATCAGCCCTTGGAAACCGCCCAGTTGCGCCGGATTGTCCAGCAGATCGTTCAGATGAACCCGGACCGGCTCCGCGCCCGCCAGTTCCCACGCCCGCGACGACTCCGCCTCGCAGTTCACTCCGTATCCCGTAATAATTAAAATTTTTGGTTTCATGAGGCTTGGAGTTAAACAGAAATTGAACCGCTCTGAAAGCGTAGCGATAAATAATTTTCGCGAATGTTCTCTGAAGAACCCTTATCCCAAGGGTTGCCGTGTTGCTTTGCGGCTTGTCTTTAAGCAAGCCGAACGGCATATTGCTTGGTATTAAAGAGTTAAGGAATGACGTATGTCTGAAACACCCGAACAAAAAGCCCGCCGGCAGATTGATGCGCAGCTCGTTGCCTGCGGCTGGCTTGTTCAGGATTATAAGCAGTTCAATCCTTCCGCCGGGCGCGGCATAGCCCTGCGCGAAGCGCCGCTCAAATCCGGCACCTGCGATTACCTGTTGCTGGTGGATCGCAAAGCCGTCGGCGTGATTGAAGCCAAGAAGGAAGGAAGGAACCCTCCTTTCCGGCGTGGCCGAGCAATCCGGCCACTACGCCGAAAACCTGCCGGCCTTTATCCAATCCATCACGCCCGGCATACTGCCGTTCCTCTACGAATCCACCGGCATTGAAACCTTCTTCCGCGATGAACGCGATCCGGAGCCCCGTTCCCGCCGCCTCTTCTCGTTCCATCGCCCGGAAACGCTCGCGGCGCTGGCCGCCGAACCGGACACCCTGCGCCGCCGACTGGCGGACATGCCGGTAAAGCATCCGCTTCCTGTGCAAAACCTCCGCGCCTGTCAGGTGGAAGGCATCACGAATCTTGAAGAATCCTTCGCTTCGGCCCATCCGCGCGCACTGGTACAAATGGCCACCGGCGCGGGTAAAACCTACACCGCGTGCAGCTTTACCTACCGGCTCATCAAACACGCCGGGGCCAAGCGCGTCCTGTTTCTGGTGGACCGGGCCAACCTCGGACGCCAGGCCATGAGCGAGTTCCAGCAGTTTGTCGCGCCCGATACCGGACGCAAATTCACCGAGGTCTATAATGTTCAGCACCTCACCTCCAGCAACCTCGACTCCGTCGCCCGCGTGACCATCTGCACGGTTCAGCGCCTTTATTCGATCCTGCGCGGCGAAGAACTCGACGAAGACATCGACGAAAAGTCCGGCTATGAACTCGCCGCAGTCTATGAAGGTGGCAGCGGCGTCTCGCCGCTGAATTCAGGAACGACACAGAGCCGGGACGGCTCTGCCACTCTGAACGTGTCCTACAACCCCGAAACCAAGCGCTACGAAAAATCTGAAACGCTCATTCAGGAATTCCGCACCTCGCCCCAGCTCCGTATTGCCGTCACCGTCGATATGATCGCCACCGGCACGGACATCAAGCCGCTTGAATGCCTGCTGTTCCTGCGCGACACCAAGAGCCGTACCTACTTCGAACAGATGAAAGGTCGCGGCACGCGCGTCCTGACCGCTACCGACTTGCAGGCCGTCAGCGGCGCGGATGCACTCGCCAAAACCCACTTCGTCATCGTCGATGCCGTCGGCGTGTGCGAAAGCGACAAGACCGACTCCCGCCCGCTCGAACGGCAGCGCACCGTCGCCTTCGACAAACTGCTGCTTGGCATAGCGCTCGGCAAACGCGACGAAGACACCCTCACCACGCTGGCCGGACGGCTGGCACGATTGGACAGAGAAATCTCACGAGAAGACGCAAAGACGCTAACGGAATTGGCTGGCGGAAAATCGCTATCTGAACTTTCCAACGCGCTGCTGGCTGCGGTAAATCCGGATAAAGTGGAAGCGGCGTCCCGCCGCTTGCTTCAGGATCGAGTTGCGGAGCTGGGATCCGAGTCATACGGCTCACTGCAAGTCGGTTATTTTGATCCTGCCGAGCCGGTCACGTATTTGACGGGGGATTTACCTCACTGGCGACAGGAGAATGTCACCTATTTCGTCACGTTCCGT
>JALOTS010000212.1 GCA_025457785.1 Pontiellaceae bacterium
GCGGCACATCCGCAACCAAAACAATAAGAATTTAGTCAGAATAATTAGAGTCAGAATAATAAGAGAGAATTGAACTGGCGTGAATGAAAATTATTCTGACCTGAATTATTCTGACAAAAAAGGTTGTGTTGAGGATTGAATAAAAACGTGCATAAAAAAGCTTGGGTTGAAGGCTACAGTTCTAATTAAAACGCTTTAATCAGTTGGTCGCGCAACTTTTTCTTCGGAGCGGTGGATTTTCCAGATGAGGGCGCAGCCGATGATGTGATTGTTTTCGGTTTTGACGAGCGGGCTGTCGGCGCAGGCCGCGCCGGAGAGGTTGTCCCAGCGGTAATAGGCGGCAACCATCCAGCGTTCGGAAATCCGTTTTGTGGCGTTTACGGAGAAACTGAACCCGGCGTATCCGCCGTCGGCCTGATAGGCCGGGCGCGAGGGGGTGGCATCAGCGGGCGAAACATCGTAGAAATAGCCGGCATAATCCCGGTTTACAAAGTCAATTCCGACGGCGGTGCCCAAGGTGATTTTCTGATTTTCCAGCCAGCTTCGGTTGCGGTAAACCGCTTTCAGTCCGCCGCAAAATCCCTGATAACCGGTATGCAGGTTGTCGGTGTCCACCGAAATCGCGGCGCGGATGGCTGCCGTCAGAAAAAGCGGATCAGGGTTTTTCCGTTCATTGATGAAGTATTTCAACTGGGGGCCGAATTCGATAATCGCGTTGAGGTCGTCCATGCCTTTGCGCGCCCGGTTGTCCTCGTCAGGCGGCGGATTTCCGCTGAGCGAGATGCCGGTTTCAAAGCGGTCATTTGCCCAGAAAATACCTTTTACGCCGTCGCGGTCTGCTTTGAGAATTTTTCCCCGGTAGATGAGGTAAGGCGCCGGGAAAACATAGGTGGTGTATTCGTCGGAACCGCGATAGTCCGGAATGCGGGCCGCGCCGGTAAAAAGGCCGATTTCCCAGAGCGGCAGTTCCTCCTGTTTCGGATCTTCAAATTCGTCGGCTGGCGCGACGGTCACGAAAAACGCGGAGCAAAGCATCCAGGTGATGAAGCGGAGTTTCATGGTTAAATCTTCCGGCAGGCGAGGGCGGCATTGATTCCGCCGAAGGCAAAACTGTTTTTGATGAGGGTGCGGATCGGTTTGCGAGTGATTTCCTGCAGGTGCCGGATGCCCGCGCAGGCGGGGTCAATGTTTTCCAGATTGAGCGTCGGGTAAAGGGTGTTTTGCTCCATCATCATCAGGCTGGCAATCAGTTCGATGGCACCGGATGCGCCGAGCGTGTGGCCCATGTGACCTTTCAGGCTGCTGAGCGGGACGATTCCGCCGAAGACGGCGGCGATGGCCTGCGCTTCTTCAACATCACCGTGCGGCGTGGCGGTGGCGTGCGCGCTGATGTAATCGACCTCACCGGCACGCAGTCCGCTTTCCGTCAGTACGTTGTGGAGGCATTGGATCATGGCCGGGGCGTTGGACTGGCTGACGTGATCCCCGCTGCCGCAGGTGGTATAGCCCAGAATTTCTCCGTATAGTTTTGCGCCGCGTGCAACGGCGCGGTCATAATCTTCCAGCACAAGAATTCCGCTGCCCTCACCGCACACCAGGCCGTCGCGGTCGCGGTCGAACGGACGCGGGGTTTTTCCGGGCGAGTCGTTGTATTTGGTCGAGGTGGCGTAGAGCACGTCGAACGATCCGGTGACCGTCGGATGCAGTTCCTCGGCACCGCCGCAGAGCACGCAGTCCTGCCGTCCCATGCGAATTAAATCAAAACCGGTGCCGACCGCCTGCAGGCCGGAGGCGCAGGCGGCGGAGGTGGCCAGAACCGTTCCGGTGATTCCCAGATACTGCGAAATATTCATCGCGGCGGTATGCGATACGCATTGGAAAAATTTCATGGAGGTCAGGTTGCTCAGGTCGCGGCCCGGAAGCATGATTTCGAAGGTTTCGTTAATACTGCCCGCGCTGCCCATCGTGGAGCCGACCACGCAGCCGATGCGTCCGCCGGTCAGATCTGCACCGCTCAGACCGGCATCGGCAACAGCCTGTTTGGCGGCCAGCACGGCGAAGATGGCGAGCCGGCCCATCGAGCGGCGGTTCTGGCGCGGAATCTGTTTTTCATCGACCGGCTGCGCGGGCGCGGCGACCAGCGAGCGGAGCCCTTTGTAGGCGGTCCAGCCGTCCATATACTTCACGGTACTGGTTCCGGCGGCAAGGCTGTTCATCATTTCGGAAACCGTATTGCCCAGCGGACTGATGACCCCCATTCCTGTAATGACGACTCGTTTCATAAAATTACCCCAGACGTTCACAAATCAGATTGTTAAAGCGGGCTTTGTCCGCCACGGCGCGCGTGACGATAAAGGACGACATCATTGCGCCGACGATGCCCGGCAGCAGCGAACTTTGCCCCGCCAGATACACATTCCGCAACGGAAGTTTTCCGATCAGATTGAATTGTCCGGTTTTCTGGCGGATACCGTAGGCCGAGCCGTCCGGTGAGTTCAGGTAGTCGCGGAAGGTCAGAACGGAGGCGGAATTCAGTACCTTGAATGCGGCGTTCTGACCGGCATAAAAGGCGTTCACCCGTTCGCGGATGCGTTCGGTTTTGCGCGCTTTGTAGGCGGTGTATTCCGGCGGGCGCTGACCCGCCGTGGAGCCTGCCCACGCGGCGGTTTCCTGCGGAAAACAGGGTTCAAAGGCGCTGACGGTCTGCACGGTTTTTCCGTTGACGGTTTCGGTGTTGCGGATAATCACCAGCGCGGAGTCTCCTGAGCGGGCGGGGTCGAGCATTCGGTTGGTATCGGCACAGGGAAAGAGCGAAATGATGCTGTTGTCCATTTCGTTTTCCGTGCCCTCTAAAATGCCGAAAACGGAAAAGAAGCCGGCGGAGGGTTCGAAGGATTGGATGCGGTGGATAAAGGCCGGGCGCATGAGTTCGGCGGGAATCAGCTTGATGGCTTCCTGCGGATGAAGGGTCAGAATGGCCGATTCAAACGAAACGGTTTCGCCGGAGGTCAGGAGCGCGGAGCCGGCCTGGCCATCACGAATGTCGAGGAACCGCTCGATGGAAATTCCGCAGCGCAGTTCGACCCCGTGTTCGGCAAACGCTTTTTTGAAGGCGCGGATAAAAGCATCTCCGCCGTCTTTTACGCGGGCGACGGATTGATAGAGACCCTGGCACATCCGGGCGTGGTTGGCAAAGGAGATTTCGGCGGGGGCGGATCCGTAGCACATCGAAAATCCGCTCAGCAGGGTTTTCAGCTCCTGATTGCCGGTCAGTTGATCCAGCACCGTTTGCAGGCTGAGATAATCTTCGTTCAGCAAGTCCATCGAGGCGTTAATCTGGCGGATGTCCATGGTCCGGGTCTGGCGGCAGACCTGCTCCACCAGTTCAAAATAACGTTCAACGGCCTTCTGTTCCTGCGGGAAATAACGCTGCAACTGCGCCTTCAACTGCTGTTCGCCGGCGGGAAAATCAAAAATTTCACCGGTTTGTTCAAACATAAACCGGTTGGCATGTTCTCCGGTCAGGAAAACCGGCTCGATGCTTTTATACAGTCCGAGCACCTTCAGCATGTCGGAAAGCAGTCCATTGTTCGAAAAGCCGCCGGTAAAGTGGAAGCCGGTATCAAACGGAATGCCGCTGATCCGGAAACGGGCCATACTGCCGCCGGGAATCGGCGCTTTTTCCAGAAGAAGAACTTTTTTGCCGGTCAGCGCAAGCAGCAGCGCGGCGGTCATTCCGCTGATTCCGCTGCCGACTACAATATGATGGACATCTGTTTTTTCCATTTGCTGAACCGGATATTACTTTAAGTCCCTGGAATTCACGCTTTCTTTGATCCATTCAACGGGCGCACAGGCTAACCTTGATGAACCCTGAAAAACAAGGGATTTCTGGAGTCCCCGCAATGATCTTTCATTTAAGCCGTCTGAGCCGTGAGTTTGCCGTTGCCGGTTTTCACATTACGGTGTTTAATATTCCCTGTTCGAGGGACGGGTTTGTACCTCTTTTTTTGCAGTCTGTCGCAGGGGAATTCATCATGAAAACGGTTAAGTTGTTTGCATCCATTTTTTTGACAGCCGGGTTGTCCCTTGCGGATACGACCTGGAACCCTGCGGCAAACGGGATTTATCCGCCTTCTACAGGAAACTGGAACGTTGCCGCCAACTGGACGGCTGGACTTCCGGACTTTGCAGACAAAGCTTCATTTACGGTAAACAATGCTGCGGAATGTGTGGTGACCAATTCTGTCATAGCCTTTTATATTTCATTGAACGCAAACGAAAGCACATTGCGGATTATAAACGGCGGCACTCTTACGACGACCAATAACTGGTCGGCTGTCGGGTATAGCCAAAAGACCAATAATATGATCGTTGAGGCAGGCGGGACGGCCAATTTCGGCGGGCATTTCTGGATCGGCTTTTCTTCAACGGCCGTCGGAATTGTGGATGTCAACGGCGGGACGATCAGCGTGGCCGGGAATATGGGCCTTGGATTTAACGGCGATGGCGGAAAAGGCACCTTGAAAATCCGCAATGGCGGAACAGTCAGCGTCAGTTCCAGTTTTTCCTCATCCAGCATTGTCGATTCTTCCGTGATTGATATCGAAACAGGTTCTCTGATCATCAGCGGGGATAAATCAACTGTTGTTGCCAGTTATATTGCGTCCGGAAAAATCACGGGGTACGGAGGAAGCGG
>JALOTS010000014.1 GCA_025457785.1 Pontiellaceae bacterium
CAAAGACGGCACCTGGGTGCAGTCGGACGGCGAACGGATGATTGCAGAAATTCTTGCCGCCGAAGGCATCCGCTACCGCTACGACGAACGGTTCCGCATCCTCGACGGTTACGCCATCCGCCCGGATTTCTACCTGCCCGAGTTTGATGTCTATGTCGAATACTGGGGCATGGACACTGCGGATTACAAAATCGGCATGCTCAAAAAGCAGCAGCTTTACCAGCAGCAGGGGAAAAAACTGATTTCACTTTACCCTGACGATAAACCCCGCCTGCGCGAAACGCTTTTAAGCAAACTGGAAAAACTCAAATGAAACGACTTACTTGCTTCACCACGTATCGTCTGAACGGAAAGGAGACCCGATGAACAAAACGGAAGAACAGGCCGAAAAGCTGATAGCTTTTCTGCAAAAGCATAAAGAGGACCGTGGCGTAATGGCCGATCTGCGCTGCGGTTTCAGCGAAGCCAAAGAGCACCGTGCGTGGCCGCATATTGCGCAATTGTGCAAATTGGATGCGGATTGGAGCCGGATTCCCGTGCAAACCGTTTGCGCGGCCTTTGCCACCCACGCGGAAAATCGAAATTGAAAAACAAAAAGTGCTTCAACGGATTCCGCACGATCTGGAGGAATACATCCAATGACCGTCATCGTTTGCAACAACACCCCGGATTGTATTCGCGGCCATCTAAAACGCTGGTTTATCGAACCAAAGCCCAACGTTTTTGTCGGAACCGTCAATGCGAAAACCCGGGAGACGACGGTTGCCTACATTCGACGAAATGCGCCCGGACTTGGCATGCTGATTATTGCACCCGAACGATCTTCTCAGGGATTTTCCATTTGCACATTTGGCCAGACCGACCGGAAGAAACAATTTATGCCGGTTGTATCTGATTGCAGAAAAATGGAGTGAAAATTCTGACCCCCATGAAACTGTTCTTTGAAATGTCTATAGCTTGTATTCGCTCATGATTTGAGGCACAAAATGTTGCTGTTTTCCCCACGCCCGTGGGGATGTTCCGCCGCTGCGCATGATACAGGGAATTGAAACGTTAATGATTTTGATTAAATCGTGCGTTATCAGCCGCAGTAGATGCATCCGGAGGTTGCGGTTTCCCTGATGACGATTCTGGAGAGCAGGGGGAGTTGCGGTTTCAGCCGGTTCCATACCCAGACGCTTATGTTTTCGCTGGTCGGATTTTCAAGGCCTTCAATGTCATTCAGGATGGCGTGGTCGAGCTGTTTGAGAACCGGTTCGCAGATTTTCGTCAGCTCGCCGAAATCCATGACAAAGCCGGTTCGGGCATCCACCGGGCCGCGCAGACAGACTTCAATTTCAAAGCCGTGGCCGTGCATGGCGGAGCATTTGTGGGCCGGCGGGATGCCGGTCAGGCGGTGGGCGGCATCAAAGCGCAGGGTTTTATAAATTTCCATTTCAGGCATCTCGGTTCTCCGTTTTTTTTGTCAGAATAATCCGGGTCAGAATAATGGAAAGAGAATTCTATGCGTGAGTGAAAATTATTTTGATCTTAATTATTCTGATAACACTCTTCCGGTCATTGTTCTCAGTCGAGTGATGTCCCGCAGCTCGACTTTTGACTGTATTTTCCCGGATCAGCGGTTCCGGTTTCTTTAAATCCTTTGAGACGCAGGCGGCAGGAGTCGCAGGTTCCGCAGGCCGCACCGTTCGGGTCGGGGTCGTAACAACTGGAGGTCAGGCTGTAGTCCACGCCCAGTTTGATGCCGGCCTGAATAATCTGCGCTTTGGTCAGGTGGATCAGCGGCGTGTGAAGGGTCAGCTTTCTGCTGCCGGTTACGCCCGCTTTGGTTGCGAGGTTGGCCATTTTTTCGTAGGCGGCGATAAATTCCGGGCGGCAGTCCGGATAGCCGCTGTAATCGAGGGCATTAACGCCGATAAAAATGTCAAAGCTGCCGAGAACTTCGGCCCAGGCGAGCGCGTAGGAAAGAAAAACGGTGTTGCGCGCCGGAACGTAGGTGACAGGAATTTCATTTGCGGCACCCGGCTTATGGGGCACTGCCATCGTCAGATCGGTCAGTGCGGAGCCGCCGAACGCGCCCGGATCGATGGTGATGGTGCGGTGTTCAACAACGCCTGCCGTTTTAGCGATCTGTTCCGCGCAGTTCAGTTCAACGGCGTGACGCTGACCGTAATGAAAGGAGAGGGCGTAGCAGTCGAAGCCCTGTGATTTGGCTATTGCCAGCACCGTTGCCGAATCCAGTCCGCCGCTCAACAAAATCACAGCCTTTTTCCCCGGTTCTTTCATTGTTTCGCCATTCCATCATTGCAACATTCAAACATTCCAATATTCCATCACTTCAACACTCCGCCATTCCATTCTTACAGGAGACCCATCATTTTGTGGCACTGCGGGATAACCCGCACGCTGCGTCCGAGCGCGACGGCCATTTGCGCCTGCCAGGTCAACACCTGTCGCGCCGTTGGAACCCGGTCGGTTTTCGAGGCGGCGGTCATGGGTTGCAGAACCACGGCGGATTGTGTGCCGGAGGCGTGAATCAGTTCTGCCGCTTCGATCAGATCCGGTTCAGACGTATCGGTGCTAACCACCAGTTTAATTGTCGATCCGATTTCTTCCGCTTCAATCAGATCCAAAAACGCGCGGTGTTCTTCCCATGCGTCCTGTTCTCCGGTGACGCTGGGGAGCTTAATGTCCATCAGTACATGATCGATCCATTCGGAAACCCGGCGGAATTCTTCGGGCAGATCTCCGCTGGTTTCGAGATGAACCGGCAGATCCAGCCGCAGGCGGGCCTGCGGAAGGAACGTTTCGAGAAAACCGGCCTGCAACAACGGTTCGCCGCCTGTAATAAACAGGTCGTCGTGCGCAAAATTCGGGCCGTTCATTTTCTCCAGTACGGTTAGAAGACGTTGTACAGAAACCGGATTTTTAACCTGTTTAAACACGCCGCTTCCCGGTTCGCGTTCCACTGCGACCGTTTCTGTCCGTTTCAGCGGCGTATCGCAGTAAAGGCAGTTGCGGTGGCACTCGCAGAACCGCACAAAAAGCTGGCGGCGTCCAATGTGAATGCCTTCGCCCTGCACGGAGCTGAAGATTTCACTGACGAATGCGGAGTTTTGTTTTTTTACAGCCATGGACTTATTTTCCGTTTAGTGCCGTGATCATAACAACAGGCGGGATAAAAAACGAACATTGGAATAATGAAAAATTCTCACAATTTTAATGTTTTTGAAACAAGCCATTTTGGCGCATTTAATCGGTTGAAACCCGGCGGCGTTGTGGTACAAATTGGCGCAATTTCCGTATGCGGCTGTCATTTAACTGTGAAAATTACTTTGACCATAATTATTCTGACTGAAAAACGGGCATCTGACGAATCTGGCGTGTGTTATGAAATCGAAGTTTTTAGATAAATTGATCGACCGGCTCGACCGGCTGGATTCGGACAGCGTTCAAACGCAGTTTTTGCATTTGGCGCGGGAAAAGGGGCTGCTGGAGACCATTTTCCAGTCCATTCAGGAGGGAATCGTGGTGGTCGGGCGCGGTGCGCGGATCCGTTATGCCAACCGGACGGCGGAAGCCCTGTTCGGCTTTAAGCTGGACGTAGCCGAGGGGCAGCCGATTGCGCGGTACATCCGTGATATCGACTGGGAAAAGGTGCTCAGTCTGGACGGGGATGAATGGAAACGGCTGATTCGCCGTGAAATTGAGGTGACTTATCCCGATCATCTTTTTGTTGAGTTTTACGTGGTGCCGCTGGCCGCGATTGAGGAGCGTGAGCAGGGGGCCGTGGTGATTTTCCGCGACGTCACCCGTGAGCGGGCGACAACGGCCGAATCGATTGAGTCTGAACGGCTGAAGGCGCTGACGCTGCTGGCGGCGGGCGTGGCGCATGAAATCGGTAATCCGCTGAATGCGGTGACGATTCATCTGCAACTGATGGATCGTGAGCTGAATGATTTAGCCGAATCGGAAGCCCGCGAAAATCTGAAGGAACTGGTTGAAATCTCAAAACGCGAGGTGCATCGCCTCGACCGGATTATTACGCAGTTTTTGCGCGCGATCCGTCCGTCACTGCCTGACCGCAAGCCGGTCCAAATGGAGCGGTTGCTGGATGAAACGCTGGAGTTTATGTGTCACGAGATTGAAAACCGCCGGATTCTGGTGGAGCGCAAACAGCCGGAGCATCTGCCGTCGGTTCCGGCCGATGAAGTGCAGGTGAAGCAGGCCTTTTTTAATCTGATTAAAAACGCGACTCAGGCCATGGAGGACGGCGGGATTCTGAAGATTGGTATCGATGTATCGCCGCGCTTTGTGAGCGTGTGCTTTGCCGATAACGGGCCGGGCATTACGCCGGAAAATCTCGGGGCGATTTATGAGCCGTATCACACGACGAAAGCGACGGGGTCGGGGTTGGGGCTGATGATTGTTCAGCGGATTCTGCGCGACCACGGCGGCGAAATCGAAATCTGCAGTACGCCGGAGCGCGGCACGGCGTTTACGCTGCATTTCCCGCGTGATGATGTGCGGATGGCGCTGCTGGAGGCACCGAAGCGTAACGAGTAGTGTGTACTGCGTATTGCGTAGTGCGAATTGCGTAGTGCGAATTGCGTAGTGCGAATTGCGTACTGCGTAGTGCGAATTGCGTACTGCGTATTACTTACTGCGTAGTGCGGACTGAGTGAGGTGTATTATAGGAGATGATTTATGAATTATGATGAATGGGAAAAGACGGTTCCCTCGATACTTAGGGATGATACGCTGTGGAAGATGAAGGTTTATCGCTATGCGCTTTTCCTGTCAGATATTGCCTGGGTTGATGTGTCACAGTTGGTGAAGGATGAGCGGACGAAATCTCTTTCAGATCAGCTTTGTCGCGCCGTCGGATCGGTACCTGCTAATTTGGAGGAAGGTTATTCCAAGCTGAGTGCAAAGGACCGGGCGCGGTTTTACGAGTACGCATTGGGATCGGCCCGTGAAAGCCGAGGCTGGTATTACCGTGGCAGGCATGTTCTGGGCGAAGACGTTTTTACCCATCGCGCAACGTTGTTGACGGAAATTATTAAAATGTTGCTGAAAATTGTTCCCGAGGAGCGCGAGACGCGTATTTGCGAAGATTCTGGCGAATATCGCGTCAGAGGTAGAGGCATCCCGGATGAAGACATTCCTTTTTGAAAAAAACTCAATATGAAGTGCGAAATAAGCAATACGTAATACGAAATACGCAGTACGAAAGGAACGCAAAGACAACTAAAAATGATCCGCAGATAGCGCAGATGAACGCAGAGCAGGAGGGTCTTGATGACCGCGAAGACGCAAAGACACGAAGGGGAAGAGTTGGCAGAACCGAGCCAGAGGCGAGCTGGGCTCCGCGAATGTGGAGCAACGAAGTGGCAATTATTGAGGGCAGAATGATGGCGAGGCGGGCTTTCCGGATATTGGAAACGCAGATGGGAAGAAGAGAAGAGTTTTAAGCGGCGGTGCTGTGAGCTGATTAGACACAAAGAAGAGAGTTAATATAGGGGACTGGTTGGGATGGAAAACAAAAGTAATGAATTAGGCGGACTGACCCCTTTTTTTAAAAGAGGGTTGATGGTCGCTCTGTTTATTTTTTCATATTGCGCCGGAGGGTATATAGGGGCGCAGTCTGTGGGTCATTTCTTATATTTTGATGAAGGAGTCGGGCTCATGGCTTTGATAGGGCATGGTATATCTCTTGTCTTATTGTGCCTTTGTTGGTTTTACTTGAATAAAAGACCTTGGTTTGCCTTCCTGATCGGGTTGGTTGGTCCTTGGCTATTATTCGTTTACTGTTTATATTCCGAGTAGAGGCGAAGATAAAGAAAACGTGACAAATGATGATTTTTGACACCTTCATGATTTTATAAACAGACTTCTGATTCCATTTCATCCCATTATTGCCGCTGCGCTGCCCCGCAATAACGGGGCCCAGCTCGACTTCGTCTCGGTTTTGACCTAAATTATTTTGATTTAAATATCTGATGGATTGATGTGCGGGAGATCGATAGATGGCGGGCGAGCCGCTTTGTTTTCTATGTGATCTCTCGTGGTAAAAAAAGAATGCAAACGGAGTACGAAATACGCAGTACGTAATACGAAATACGGAGTATGAAAAATGAAACCTTTGATTCTGATTGTGGATGATGAAAAAAACACGCGCGAAGGACTGGCGCGGGCGCTGCGCCGGTCGTATGAGGTGCTGATTGCCGAGAGCGGCGCGACTGCGCTGAACATTTTGAGTGAGAAGCCGGTGGATGTGATGCTGAGCGATTTGCGGATGCCCGGTATGGACGGGATGACGCTGATGCAGCGTGCGCTGGCGGGTTCGCCGCAGTTGATTTGTATTCTGCTGACGGCATACGGAAATATCGAAACGGCAGTCGAAGCCATGCGCCGCGGCGCAACCGATTTCCTGACCAAACCGGTGAATCTGGAGCAGCTTGAGATGGTGCTGCAGCGCGTTCTGCGCACGCGAAGCGCTGAAACCGAAAACCGCCAGCTCCGGGAGCAGCTCGACAGTAAGTTCGGGCTGGAAAATATCATCGGGAATTCGCCGGAGATGCAGGCTGTTTTTGATACGGTGCGGCAAGTGGCCGCGTCGCGGGCAACGGTGCTGATTCAAGGGGAGAGCGGCACCGGCAAGGAGCTGATCGCCAAGGCGATTCACCGCCTGAGTCCGCGCAAGAACGGCGCCTTTATCCCGGTTCACTGCGCCGCGCTTTCTTCGACGCTGCTGGAGAGCGAGCTGTTCGGCCACGAGAAGGGGGCGTTTACCGGCGCAGCGGAACGGCGCAAGGGGCGCTTTGAGCTGGCGGACGGCGGATCGCTGTTTTTGGATGAGATCGGTGAGATCGATGCCAGCGTGCAGGTGAAGATTCTGCGGGCACTGGAGGAACGGCGCTTCGAGCGCGTCGGCGGTCAGGAGCCGATTGATGTGGATACACGGCTGATTGCGGCGACGAACCGCGATTTAAAGAAAATGGTGGCCGAGGGAACCTTCCGTGAAGATCTGTATTATCGGCTTTATGTAGTGGTGATCCAGTTGCCCGCACTCCGTGAGCGCAAAAGCGATGTTCCTCTGCTGTTAAAACATTATCTGGATCTGTTTAATCAGGAAAACGGCCGGACGATTGAGGGGTTCTCGCCGGATGCGCTGGATTTGCTGACGGCCTACCGCTGGCCGGGTAATGTCCGCGAGCTTCGCAATGTGGTTGAACAGATGGTTGTCTTGTCGCGTTCACCGCGCATCGGCGTGCGCGATTTGCCGGTGCATATCCGTGAAGCGGGTTTTCCCGGAGAAGCGGGTCGCGTGCAGACCGGGGTGCTGGCCGATGTTGAAAAGCAAACGGTTTTAAAGGCGTTGACGGAGGCGGGCGGCAACCGGACCCGTGCCGCTGAAAAGCTGGGGATCAGCCGGCGGACGCTGCACCGCAAAATCGCCGAGTACGGGTTTGGCGAAGTAAAATGACTTTTAGATTGAAGAAGGCAGGGCGTTCAAGGATGCTCTGGCACTTGTTTTTATTTGAGTAGGAGAACAGTATGGCGAAGCAACAACAGCAGCAACCGTTTGAGTCAACCCTGCAGGACCTGGTTTACAGTGTCGATGCCGGGTTGGGTCTGAAAATTATCCGCACCTCTCTTTTCTGTTTTGTTGTCCTTTTTCTGATGGTGTTTTTTACAGCCCGTGAATTCCGGGGGTTTAATTCTGAAGCGGCGATGGATTATGCGCAGCTTGGACGCAACCTCGCTCAGACTCATCGTTATACGACGAAATGCGTCCGTCCCGTGAGTATTGCGCAGGTTTCCGCTCACAGTTATAACGGAGACGCCAGCATAGACCGTCACCCCGAACTGTTTAAGCCGCCGCTTTATCCGGCAGTGCTTGCGGGAAGTTTCAGGTTTTTTGATCTGGTCGGTGTGGATCTCTTTCCGAAGAGCGCGGCGTTTACCGACATGCGAATGTATCCGGCGGAACAGTGGGTGATTGTGCCGATTCATCATATTTTTACCGCTTTATCCGGATTGTTTCTGTATTTCCTCGGCAAAAAGCTTTTTTCTAAAAAAATCGGTCTGCTAAGCACCATAACCTTCTTTTTGAGTGAAATCGTCTGGCGGGACAGTTTGCGGGCAACCGGAATTCCGATTCTTTTGTTTTTTATTCTGGGCGCGACCTATTTTGCATTGTCAGCGATGATTAATCGCCGTGATCGGAAGCCGCTTTGGAACTGGCTGCTGCTTTTTTGCGTTTCCATTCTGTTTTCTTCCGCCGCATTTCTGACAAATTATGCCGCAATCGCGGTCATTCCCGGACTGTCGCTTTTTATCTGGCTGATGGGTTCACGGACGCAGCGGGGCGGGCATCTGGCCTTTTTCTACATGGCGCTGGTCTTTTTTGCGGTCTCTCCGTGGCTGCTTCGAAATTATCAGCTTTCCGGTTCTCCGCTGGGTCTGGCCGCGCATACGGCACTGATCGAAACGTCCGGGTATCCCGGTGATTCGCTGATGCGCACATTAAAGCCTGAGTTCAATCTTCTTTCCGACTGGGCGGCGGTGAAAATGAAGTGGTCGAAAAATTTCAGCGGATTTTACCAGGACGGACTGACTTCACTGGGCGGCGGGGTGCTGATTGCCTTTTTTGCGGTGACATTTTTCTACCGGTTTGTGCGCGTGCATGTTCATAATCTGCGGTGGGGTATCGGCTGTTCAATGATTCTGTTCTTTGTCGGCGCCGGATTCTTCAGCAAGGAGAGTTATCAGCTTTATCACATATTCTGGCCGTTTGTGATTCTCTACGGACTGGCCTTTTTTTCCATTCTGCTTGACCGTCTGGATTTGAGTATCCATCTTTATAAAACCGGGCTGACTTCGCTGGTGATCGGTCTGACGGCACTGCCGTTTCTGGTCACGGTTCTTCTTTCGCCGGCGCCGGGCCTTCCGTACCCCCCGTATTATGCGCCGTTTGTTATGAAGGTGAGCGAGCTTCTCAAGCCGTCCGAAGTGATGTGTACCGATATGCCCTGGGCGACTGCCTGGTACGGAGACCGCGTCTCCGTTCTGCTTCCCAAGACACTGGATGACTATTACGAACTCAACGACTACCGGAAGTATATGAGCGGGTTGTACATCACCACTCTTACGAAAGACCGGCCCTTCGTTTCCTCCCTGATTGATGGTCCGGATAAAACATGGTTTCCCGTCATCATGGGCCGTTTGACGGATGATTTCCCGTTAAAACACGGCTTTTCGCTGAACAAACAGGATCAGATTTTTCTGTCGGACAGTGTCCGCTGGAGTTCCGATGCCGTTCAGGCGCCTGCAGGGGCTGCCGTGCCTGAACCGGGCGCTGCCGAGCTTTCGCCAGGCGCCGCCGCCGCGCCTGCGGACGCGCCGGCTGCCGGCGAAAAGAAGTAGCCGGGAGGGCATTATGCGCATCGTTTTTTTCGGGTCGGCGCCAATCGGGTTTCCTTCGATGGATGCGTTGGCGGCTGGTCCGCTCAATGAAATCGCAGCGGTGGTTACTCAGCCGGACCGCCCCGCCGGACGCAAGCAGCAAGTAACGCCCTGTCCGGTTAAAACCGTTGCGCAGGAACGCGGTTTCCGGGTCTTTTCCCCCGAAAAAGTCAAGGATTGTTTGGCGGATCTGGCCGATCTGAAGGCTGACCTTTTTGTTGTGGTTGCTTACGGCCAGTATATCCCCGCCTCCGTGCTGGCTCTTCCCCGGTATGGCGCGATTAATCTGCATCCCTCCCTGCTTCCGAAATATCGCGGTTCGTCGCCGATTCAATGGGCCATTGCCAACGGTGACTCCGTGACCGGTGTAACGGTTCTTTACGTAAGCGAAAAAATGGATGCCGGCGACCTTATTTTACAACGGGCGGTTCCAATCGGTCCGGAGGACACCTCCATTACGCTGGAACCGGTTCTCGCCGCAGAGGGCGCCGCACTGCTGATGGAAGCGGTTGAACAAATCCGGAGCGGAACCGTTGCTCGAATTCCGCAGAACGATGACGAGGCAACCGAAGTAAGCAAACTGGTGAAAGAAGATGGCAAGCTCAATTGGATGCTTCCGGCGCAAACCCTGCGCAACCGCATCCGGGGATTTACCCCGTGGCCCGGCTGCTTTTGCGACCTGCCGGACGGACAGCGGCTGAAAGTGCTGAATGCGGCGGTTGAGTCCGGATCGGGCGCGCCTGGGGAACTGCTTGAGGTGAAAGGCGCCGGACCTCTGGTTGCTGCGTGGGAAGGCGCGTTGCGACTGCTTACGGTTCAACCTGCCGGAAAATGTGTCATGGACGGCGCCGCCTATCTGCGGGGGTATCCGCTGAAACCCGGACTCCGGTTTCCCTGCCAAGGCAGCGGAGCCGAAATCAAAGTCTGAGTGCCGGGGGTTGACCCGATGTTCCGCGTCGATATGGTTCCTGCCGGGCCGCCTGGTTGTTCGTTGCTGGCATCACACAGTTCCGTACTCTCAAACTTCAGCACGGTCTTTTTTGCCTGTAACTAGTTATGTTTTAAACGGTTATGATCATTTTTTCCGTGTAAAAATGACAGAATCCCCGGGCGAAGGTTCCACGGCTGGCGATTTATGGGCGCCGGATAAATTCACTTCGTTCTGAATTTCAGTTGTTCGTCCCGAAAATGGATGAGTTGAGCGAATGGAAACGGTTAAAAAACACAGAAAGTCCTGCTTGATACCTGTTGACAGAATGACTATCGTAATATCGTTGTGGTACTTAATACGGATGGAGATATATGAGCAAAAAATTTTTATGGTTATTAAGTTTTATTTTCCTTTGCATGGGAAACAATCTGTTTTCTGAACCGGACAGTCCGAAATTAAATTCCGGTCTAGCGGGCGGCGGGGATCTGTCCGTTCCCGGAACGGTGCCGGTAAGCAAACTGGATTTGTTAAAAGACGTATTGGATGAGGCAAAATATCCCCGTATGCATTTTTACCGTCAGGGATGTCTTTTTTCCCAAACCGGAAGGGTTTTAACTGTTTCCTGCGAGGCGCAGCCCGGCGCAAATGCAGAAAGTTATATCAGTATCGGGAAGTTATGTGAGGATGCGGTGATCGAGATGGATTTGCTGTCTCAAACCCATAATACCTTCACGGCATCGGCTATTTTGTCGCTTCATCAGAACAAAGACAACCGGATGCTTTTTGTGCAGAGAGATGTGGATTCGGATAAAAAATCTTTGTATTTTGAGGTTATCAAGGGTGGAGAAAGTGTGCTGCGTAAGATCGTTTTGAAGGAGGGGGTTGCCGTTCCGGACACGTTGCGTATGCGGTTCACCGGCGCCACAATCTGTTTTTCATTGATCAAAGAGGGCCAATGCACCGTTTTGTGTTCGGTCAATGTCGGCTCGTATTTTGATCTGAACAGCCCGGCTGTGCGTAATTCATTTCTGGTCTGCGCCGGCGCAAAGCTTCAGGACGGAGAATCTGTTTCTTTAACGCGGTTTGAGCAGTGCCGGGTTGACAGCAGGGTTTCTGAGCGGGGCGAAAAAAGTGTAAAATCCCCTGAAAACAGGGCCGGTTCATCTCCCGTTGCAGCCGGCGGCGCGGCTCTGCCGGTTTCCAATGCGGTTTTGGTAAGCAGATTGGATTTATCTCAGGAGGCGCTGGACGGATTGATGTATCCTCAGATACATCTTTACCGTCAAGCCTGTGCTTTTTCTCAAGACGGGCAGGTGTTGACTCTTTCCAACCAGGCAGAACCGGGTATCACCGCAGAGAGTTATATCAGTATCGGGAAACTATGTGAGGACGCGGTTATTCAGGTGCAGCTGTTATCACAAACCCATAACACCTTCACGGCATCGGGCATCCTTTCGCTTCATCAGAGCAAAGACAACCGGATACTTTTCGTGCAAAGAGATATAGATGCAAACAGCAAAGCGTTGTTTTTTGAAGTAGTTAAGGACGGCGAGAGCGTGCTGTATAAAATTCTGATCAAGGAGGGCGTTGCCGTTCCGGACACCTTGCGTATGAGTCTTGCCGGTTCAACGATTAAATTCTCATTGATCAAAGGAGGACAATGCCTCGTTATGCGTTCCGTTGATGTCGGCTCCTATTTTGACCTGAAAAACACGGCGGTGCGGAATTCATTCACCGTTTGCGCCGGCGCAAAGCTTCGGGGCGGCGAAAGCATTTCTCTAACCGGATTTGAACAGTACCGGATCGGTAAAACGAAATCTGCGCGGGGTGGAGAAGGGATGAATTCTCTGTCAAATAAGGCTGTTTTATTCCCTGTCGTGGGTTTGGTTTTCGCTGGCGTTGTTGTTTTCTTGATCAGATTGCGTATCTCGAAAAAGAAGCAACAGCAACAGAATTCTGACGAAAGCAAGCCGAAGAACCTGGAGTTTTAGTCGCATCAGCGGCCTGTCACGGCATTTTTCGTAGTTCGATCGTGATTTCCCTTTTGTCCCTTCGTTCGCTGTTTTTTGCGAGAATTCTGTAGCTTTCCAAATTTTTTTATCCATCCTTGGTTCGCTTGGGTTGTCTCACGAGTGTTTTATGGCAGGGTTGTGTTTGACCCGATGGACTTTTTGTTGCGAGGTTTTGAATGAATGAAAATGAAATGAAGATATGGAGAGACCGGATTCACCACTTTCACCGCCGGATTTCCTCGGCAATTCTTCGCGATACCGTTCTGTTGCGGGCCGAGTTCCGTCACTGTGCTCAGCCGGTGTCGTTTGAGTCGCGTCTGGAGGGGGTGTATCAGCCGATCGAAGAGGGCGGGGTGTGGGGACATACCTGGGAGAGCGCCTGGTTCCATTTAACGGGAAAAGTTCCTCAGCATTGGGCCGGATTAACCGTGTCCGCGCAACTGGATTTCAATGGCGAAGGAGCGGTTTTCAAACCGGACGGCGGAATTTTACAAGGCATTACCAACGGGTCGATTTTTGATCCGGTTTTTATCCGGGATATCGTTCAGCTTCTGAAATCGGCCCGAGGTGGTGAGACGGTGGATTTATGGGTTGAAACTGCCGCAAACGGCCTGTTCGGTGTGCTGCGGACTCCGGATCTTCCTCTTGGCGATTCGAAACGTTACGGCTTTTATGCGGCCAAAGTGAACCGCATGCGGTTGTGCGTTGTGGATCACACGATGCGGGCATTGCAGCAGGATCTTCAGGTTTTACGCGAACTGCTCAAAGTCCTTCCGCCGAACGGCGTTCGATACGCCCGGATTCTGCGATGCCTGAGCAGGGCTGCCGATGTCTTCGGCGATAATCCGGCGAATGCCGAACGCTGCCGCGACATGTTGAAGCAGGAGCTGCTGATGCCGGCAGAAGCCTCCGCGCTGACAGCGTATGCGGTGGGTCATGCGCATATTGATACGGGCTGGCTCTGGCCGGTTCGGGAAACGATCCGTAAGTGCGGCAGGACGTTTGCCAATCAGTTGCGTCTGATCGAGCGGTACCCCGGCTATGTGTTTGGCGCATCTCAGCCGCAGCATTATGTCTTTGTTAAAACGCATTACCCGGAACTGTATGAACAGGTGCGTGCCCGTGTGGCGGACGGCCGCTGGGAGTGTCAGGGCGCGATGTGGGTCGAGGCCGACTGTAATATTATCAGCGGCGAGTCGATGGTGAGGCAGATTCTGCACGGCAAAAACTTTTTCCGCGACGAGTTCAGCGTGGAGGTGAAAAACGTTTGGCTTCCCGATGTGTTCGGCTACTCCGCATCGATGCCGCAGATGCTCCGGAAGGCCGGGATCGAGTTTTTTGTAACGCAAAAAATCTCATGGAATCAGGTTAATCAGTTTCCTCACACCACCTTTAAATGGCGGGGAATTGATGGTTCCGAGGTGATTACGCACTTTCCGCCGGAAGGCAACTATAACAGTCCGTTGGGTCCGGAAACACTGTGCCGGGGTGCCGAAAAGTTTCAGGAAAAAGGATACATTCCGGGTTTTCTTTCGCTTTTTGGAATCGGTGACGGTGGTGGCGGGCCGCACGAAGAGCATATTGAGCGCGGATTGCGGCAGGCGAATCTGGAAGGGTCGCCGAAGGTTCAGTTCGGTCATGCGCAGCAGTTTCTCGATACGCTGCCAGCGTATTCGGATGAGATGCCGGTCTGGTCAGGTGAACTTTATCTCGAGATTCATCGCGGCACGCTCACGACGCAGGCGCGAACCAAGCGCAACAACCGCCTGCTCGAAAACCGTCTGCGTCAGGTGGAATACCTTTGTTCTCTGGGCCGGCTTGCCGACTATCCGCAGGCTGAGCTGGACCGGATTTGGAAACGGGTCATGATTAATCAATTTCACGACATTATTCCGGGATCGAGCATCAGGCTGGTTTATGAACAGACCGAGCGCGAGCATGGCGAATGTTTGGCCGAGTGCGATCAATTGATCCGGCAGTCTGCCTCCGGGTTGTTCGATCCGGACTGCCAGTCGCTGGTTCTCGTCAATGTTTTATCGTACGACTATCAGCGTCCGGTCGTTTTGCCGGAATCCTGGAACGACTGTTCGATCCGCATGGATGGAACCGAACTGGCTGTGCAAATCGAAAAGGGGCGTCCTGTTGTACTCGTATCGATTCCGGCTCACGGGAGTGTGACGTTAACAAAACAGGCTGCGGTATTGCCTGCAGAGCGGCCGCAAAATAACGCGCTGATTCTGGAAAATGATCTGGTGAGCTATGAGTTTGCTGCGGATGGACGGCTGACAGCGGCTTGGGATAAAGAGTGCAACCGGGCTATTTTGGCCTCCGGCGGCTTCGGTAATGTGTTCACGATGTATGTCGATCTTCCGAACCAGTACGATGCCTGGGATATTGATGACGGGTATGCCAACATGGTGCTGGAGCATGCTGCCGCCTGCTCGGTTCGCTGTGTTGCCGATGGCTCGGTTCGCCGCTCGCTGCACTTTGATCTGACGATTGGCAAATCGACGATTTCTCAAACCGTTCATTTGGCGAAAAACAGTAAACGGCTGGATTTTGAAACGTCTGTTGATTGGCGTGAAACACATCATATGCTGCGGACGGCGTTTGCAGTCAATGTGATGTCCGACCGTGCGACTTGCGATATTCAGTACGGTTATGTTGAGCGCCCGACCCACCGGAACACAAGCTGGGATGCGGCAAAATTTGAGGTGACGGCGCAACGCTATGTGGATCTGTCGGGCAATGACTACGGGGTCGCACTGCTGAATGACTGCAAGTACGGGCATAAGCTTCATGACAAGGTAATTGATTTAAATCTGCTGCGTTCGCCGACCGATCCCGACCCGGACGCGGATCAGGGAATGCATCTGCTGACCTACAGTCTGCTGCCGCACGCAGGCCGCATGATTGATTCAACTGTGCAGGCTGAAGCCGCGCAGTTGAATATGCCGCCGGTTTGTTTGGATGCGTTTCGCGACAGCGGCAGATGCCGTTTGCCTGTCCGGATCAGCGGAGCGGGGGTGTCGCTGGAGGTTGTTAAGAAGGCTGAAAAAGAAAGCAGCCTGATTCTGCGGCTGGTCGAAACACGCGGCTGCCGCGGTTTCTGCGAAATTTCGCCGGTTGAAGGCGGCACCGTGCTGGTTGAAACCGATTTGATGGAGTGGAACGACGAGGTTCCGGCGGCACTTGCTGCTCCGGTTCAGATTGCTTTCAACCCGTTTGAAATAAAGACCTTTAAACTGCGGCGGTAACGCTGCAGTTTTGCTGCATGAAAAAGTTGGTTTTCTTTTCGCAGCCGATGGTGGTGCTTTCGTTGTGGCCGGGATAAACGGTGACTTCATCGGGCAGGGCGGCCAGCCG
>JALOTS010000213.1 GCA_025457785.1 Pontiellaceae bacterium
CGACACCGTTGGCCTCCGCATTTTCCTGCGAACATTCGACGCAGATCGGATCAAAATCCACCCCCAGCGCCCGCTCCGCACCCAGCTTAACCGCCGCAATCGCCAGCACCCCGGAACCGGTGCCGATATCCAGCACCGTCTTCACGCCGCTTTGCGGGACAAACCGATCCAACTGTTCGAGACAAAACCGCGTTGTAAAATGATTTCCCGTTCCGAAACTCAACCCCGGATTAATCACGATTTCAATCCGCCCGCTGTCCGCACCCGCCAGCCACGGCGGAACCACGCGAAGACGCTGCCCGATATCCATCGGCTTAAAATGCTTCTTCCAACTCTCCGCCCACTCCTCGGCGGCATACTCGCGAATCACACGGCCTTTAACCGGAAACGGCTCCAGCGCCCGCGAAGCAATCTCCGCTTCAATGGCTGTATCAAAATAAATTTCCAGCACACACTCGACGCCGCCCGGTTTTTTCAATTCAACAACGGTCCGGTTGAGAACACCGGCCACCCAGTCACTGATCCGCTCCGCATCACCCTGCGCAATCATCAGCGTCAAAATCGCCCCGCCTTTTGGTTTTTCTGTCTGCATGGAAGAGTTCTAACAAAAGATCGCGCCGGAAACAAAGCATTCAGGATATGGATTTCTTCCGCCGCGAAAAACAAGAATTACCCGTCGCGAATGGTATCTGGCAATCACCGACAAAACCTTACTAATTCACTTACGTATCTTAAAATAAATAAAACTTTCCCTTGTCGAAACAGTTCGTTTTTTGTCATTGTTCGCGCCGTTCAGTAAGGAAACATCCGGAAAGAGGAACCCGGAAGTCGCAATAATGTGTAAATTAAAACGAAAAGGAAAAAAAATGAAAAAAATTATAGCAATCGTTTTGGGTTTGGCATGCGCTCTTGGCGCAGAAGAAGTAAAGTCCAATGACAATTCCGTCGGCGCGATCGGTGTCGGTTATCAGGGAATCCTTCTGGGTGAACTGTTTCAGGGCGCAAGCGTACGGTACAGTCCGAACGATGCCCCGATTATGGCGCAACTGATTTACGCCCGGCTTTCCGCTGACATTGAAGGCATTGATATCGATTTGGATCTTTTTGAAACCCGTCTGGCTTACGTGCTGATACAGCGTGAAAACAGCAAGTTCTACGTTGGCGGAAAATTGGGTTATATGGCTGCCGATGCCGAAGGTGGTGATTTAGAAGGTTTTACCTACGGTCTTCTTTTCGGCACAGAATGGCGTTTTACCGAACTGCCTGAAATCGGATTTAACTTTGATGTCGGCTATGACTTCCGCAACCTGGATGCCGAAGGTAACGACATCCAACTGAATAATGTCGGCATCTCGCTGGGAGCAACCTACTACTTCTAACCGACTGTCCGGATTATCCCGAAAGCCTCCGCCATGCGGAGGCTTTTTTATTTTTCAGAACGGCTTGAACGGAGTGCCGGTGAAGAAACCGCCGGCCGTTTCATTTTGCGTTTGAACTTCCCTGCCGATAAACGGATAGTCTCTCTGTCTGAATTGAACCCGTGACAAAACAAGGACTGATTGATGAAGAAGGCCGTTTTTTCCATTGCGCTGTGCCTCTGTACAGCCGCCCGTTCCGAAGAAATTCTTCTGCGCGGCGGAGCCGTTATTACCGCCCCGGTCATTCAAAACACCGATGAAACGGTTATTCTGGATTTGGCATTTGATCTGTTGCGCATCCCTAAGAGCCGTGTACTCGAAATCCGGGAAGAAACCACACCGGAAGAAACAACCTTTGATTCCAGCCGGCTCTATTCCTCCGGGCGGCAGGGAATGATCACCACGGCGCAGGCGGCGGAAAAATACGGCGATGCGATTGTGGTCGTAAAGACCCCGTCCGGCCTCGGCTCCGGTTTTTTCGTGAACAAAGATGGTTATCTGATCACCAATTTTCATGTCATTCAGGAGGAAACCAAAATCACGATCACCCGGTTTAAAAAAGACGGCGCCCAGTTGCGCCGGATCGTACATCGCGACGTGGAAATTGTGGCGATCACCCCCTTCTACGATCTGGCCGTTCTGAAAATTAAAGATCTGGACGAACCGGTTCCAACGATCATTTTTGAAGCCGGTGAGGAAAACACGGCCGGAGAAACCGTTTTTGCGATCGGCAACCCGCTCGGACTGGAACGGACCATTACCGAAGGCGTGTTGAGTCAAACCGCCAGAAGTTTCGGCGGGCTGCTTTATCTGCAGGTGGATGCGCCGATCAACCCCGGAAACTCCGGCGGCCCGCTTTTCAACAACCGGGGTGAAGTCATCGGAATTATCAATATGGGAGCCACGTTCATGGAAGGGCTGAATTTTGCGATTCCGGCGCAGCACGCCAAATATCTGCTGGATCACATCGAAGCCTTTGCCTTCGACGAAACCAGCCCGGAAAGCGGATTTGTCTATCCGGATCCGCCGCCCCGTTTTAAAAACACCGAAAAGGAAAACCCCCTATGAAAAAGTCAAGCCTTGTTATCTTCATCCTGCTCACCGGCAGCAGCATCTGCCTTGCACTGAACCGCGCCGACCTGCTTCCGGAGGAGGATGCCGTTCAGTTTCACATTTCGAACGTTCAGGCCGTCAAAAGCGCCCTGATGAAAACGCCGATCGGGCGGCTTTGTCAGGATGAACAGTTTGCCGCTTTTTTAAACCTGCAAACCACCAATCTGTTCCAGGTCTCGGAAACCGACTCCCCCTCGCTCAAACAGCTCAAGCTGATCACCGGCGAAATGGCCGTTTCCGGATCCGTCCCTGACGGAACAATGTTTTTTGCCGTTGAACTCTCGCCGGAGGAATACACAAAATACTGTGAGTTACAGGACAAAATCATCGCTGACGAGGCAATGATCCGAAAAAATCATACGTTTCAGGATATCCCGCTGGTTGAAGAAGTGAATCCGGAGGGGAAATCGATCTGGCGCGTCTATTATCAACGCACGGTGCTGGAAGGAACATCCCGTGAACAGATCGAAAAAGCCGTCATGCGGCTGAAAGCCGGCACACTGAATGCCGCAGACAGCGAACCTCCTGTTTTTAAAATGATTCTTCCCTCACCCGGAAATCTGCTCCGCGAAATCATTGATGCCGTAAAAAACAAAAATCAAAACAAACCGCAAATCGTGGACTTTGACGCGCTGTTCAAGGCGGCGGGGCTTTCGTCCATCAGCAGGCTGGAAACGGCACTGACCTTTAACGGGACGGAAACCCTCTTCCGGATGGATATTCAAGGCGGCAATTTGAATCAGGGGCTTTTTGCTCTGACCAAAACAGCGCCCGTCCGGCTGCCGCCCGCCGCGTTTATCCCGAAAGATCTCTTTTACTTCAAAATCAGCCAGCCGGATATCTCCGCAATCTGGTTTGAACTGCAAAAAATCATCACGGCGGCAAGTCCCCTGTACGGCGCTTCCGTCGCGCAGCTTCCGGCGATGGTTCAACAGCTTTGCGCGATCGATTTTCAACAGGAACTGCTGAACACCTTCGGCAGCACCCTGCTGTCTTATACCGCGCCCGGAGCCGATGCCCCGCGCACGGGAATCGCGCTGGAGCTGAAAGACGGTGTCACCTTAAAAAACTCGCTGGATAAACTTCTGACGGCCCCCGCCCTTGCGGCACAAACCGCCGCGATTAAACAGGAACCGTTCCGAGACACCACCCTTTATGAAATCGCGACGGCACAGAGCGGTGATACGATCGCCTTCGCCGCTCTGCCAGCCTATTTCCTCTACGGAACCGGTGAAGATGTGCGAGCCCTGATCCGTTCAATTCAGGTTCCGGCTGAAGGCGCAGGCTACCTCGACAGCGCACTGATCCGGGAGCTGACCGCACGCGCCCCGCGCAGCGCCTGCGCCCTGAGCGCCATCAACGGAAAAGAATACGCCGCGATTCTCATCGCCGAACTTCAGAAACCGCAATACAGATCCCGGATTGAACAGTCCAACTGGAATCCTGACTTTACAAAACTTCCCTCTTCACAGCATGTCGGCGGCTTTTTCAATAACGCCTTCGGCTGGACGGAAGCCTCTCCCGACAAATGGACCTTCACCTTTCTGATGCAGAACTGACCCGCATGAAAACAAAACTCCGACTGATCATTCCCGTTTTTTTTACAGTACTGCAAGGACACTCCGCCTTTGCGGAAATCGGCTTCCGACCTCTTGAAATATTAAAATTCAAACACGGCATCGTCCGGCTTGCCTGCCGGGATCTCGATCTCGACGGATACGACGATCTGGTTTTTCTAAACAACCGCGACTCCCGCATTGAAGTACTCTTCTCCAAAGTGCCGCCCGCCGAAACAGAAAAACGGCCGGAATTTGCGGAACGGTTTCTAAACGCCGGAATGATTGCAGACCAGCATGTGCGAGACATCGAACTCGCCGATTTGAACGCCGACCGGCGTGAAGATCTGGTGACCATCGGCGCGGAACAGGGACTGAATATCCACTACCAGCAGGAGGGCCGGATCTTCAGCGAACCGGCCCGGATTTTCACTGAAAAACCGGATGCCGTCCTCGGCATTCAGCTCGGCGATCTCGATCATGATCAACGCCCCGACATTCTCCTGCTCTACCGCGAAAAAGCGGAAATCTTATGGAACGACGACCGTCAAGCCTTCTCTGAACGAAGCCTCATCCGCTTTGCGAAAGAGAACGCCAACTACGCCG
>JALOTS010000015.1 GCA_025457785.1 Pontiellaceae bacterium
GCCATCGGAACGCTCGTTGGACTGGTTGCGGCGATTGTTCAACGCACGTTCTGGCCGGGTTTGAATGAAATCTGGCAGTTTGTTTTCATCTTAGCCATTGGGTTTATCGGAACGGTCACTGCGACGCTGCTGACCGAGCCGACCGATCCCGAGGTTCTGAAAAACATGTACATGAAGACCCGCCCGTTCGGAGTATGGGGCCATCTGAAGAAAACGCTTTCGGCTGAAGAGCAGGCCAAGATGACCCGTGAACACCGCAACGATCTGCTGGCCGTTCCCTTCGCGCTGACTTGGCAGGCCGCGCTGTTTCTGGCGCCGATGCTGTTCATCATTCACAACTGGCACGACGGCATCGTCATTGCGGTTACGGGCGTGATCGCCTTTGCGGGTCTCTATTTCATCTGGTTCCGCAACCAGCCGAAGGACAACTTTTATAACGACTGAGCGGAAGCGGTTCGATCTGCCGGAACAGCATAAACCGAAACGGTTCCGTTCGCTGAGCGGCACGTTGTTCAAACGTGTTCACTCCGGCGGGGCCGTTTTTAGAAAGGACAAATTCTGAGTATGAAAAAAGGTGTGATCATTTTTGGACTCGCGTCATGCGTGCTCTTCAGTTCGTGCAAAACGGATAACGCTTCATCGAAGCCCGCCGGAACGCCGCCGGTTAAGCCGGCCGCCCCGCAGGTGCTCGTGAAGCCGGGCGATGACCTGCAGGCGGTGCTGAATTCCGGCGCGGATCTGGTTCTCAAGCCGGGATGCGTTTACAACATTTATGAGACATTGAATTATAAAAAGCCCGGACAGAAAATCTTCACAAAAGATGCCCGCTGTCCTTCACAGTTCGCCCGGCTCAAGATCGCCGGGAAAGATTTAATGATGCTGATTCATGCCGGCGGTATAGAAGGCGCGGTGCTGGAACACGTCATTTGCGACGGCAACCGCTATGAGCTGTCCACCGTGCCGAAAACCGGCCCCGGCGGCGGCGGACAGCCGGCGCTGGTTCACTTCGGAGGCGACGGAGCGGACAATCAGATTGTCCGTGAAAACATCTTTATGAACACGCGCACCTGGTCCACTTTGAAACTGCATGAAGGGGCCAAAAACGCGCTGGCGGAAAATAATATTATTCTCGGCGCGGGGGTTGACTGCCGGGGGAACGGGCGTGAAGCGCAGGAGGTTCCTTTCAGTTGGGGCGACGGCATTTCCTGCGCCGCCGCCGGCTCGATCATCCGCAACAATCTGATGATCGATCCGACCGATGTCGGAGTCGTACTCTACGGCGCACCGGGAACTGTGGTGGAAAGCAATGTGGTCGCTTCGATTTCGCGCGAATCGCTGGGCGGAATCAACATGGTCGATGCGATTGCCTTTTATCAGCTTAATCCGGAGGGAACCCTTGCGGACTACCGCGGCGTGAAGGTGCGCAACAACTACATCGATGCCATGGGATCGCGGATTCACATGGGCATCCCGATGGGTGCCGTTCCGTGGGTGCCGAAATGGAAGGGCAAGATCCTGACCGGAGCCGAAGTGACCGGAAACACCATGGCCGGCGGCGCGGGCGCCTACGGCTTCGTGGTGCACGGCGTGACCGACTGGAAGGTCGAGGGGAATATCAGCACGGCGAGTTATTCCGGCATAGCCGACGGACTTTCTCCGACGAACCGCGCCCACCCCCCCGCCGCATTTGTCTATGATCCGGCTACGGTGGAGAACGTTACCCTGCAACCTGAATTTGTGACGTGCAATCCGCATATCGCGCATCTGCTGCGCTGCAACCACGGGCCGGTTGATGAAAAGGGCTATCGCATTTACACCTATGGCGATGCGGAGGCAGCGGCCGTGGTGAAGTCCGCCTATCTCGAAATGCTCGGACGCACGGCTGACGAAGGCGGGCTGAAAGAAAAAACCGCCTGGCTGCAGTCCAATAAAATGAACGCCGACGGCATTCGCCGCAGTATGATGGCGGGCGCCGAGTTTAAAGGCCGTTACGGAAATGTGGCACCCGAAGACCTTCACCCCTACCGCACGAAGTTGTGGTTCGGCATTTTTAACGCGATCATTCGGGATGCAGGCAAATGGCCGTCCGCCAAAGATCTGTATTTTAAATCATTGGAGGCATTGCAAATGGATAAACGGGCGCAGTTAAAGATTGACCGTGTTGATGAATCGACGCTCACCGGAAAAGTAATGTGCGGCTATCAGGGATGGTATCGCTGCCCCGGCGACGGCTCCGGACTGCCGTGGGTACACTATCGCAACCAGAAGAGCATGTATTTCTGGCCGGGTGAAGCGGGCATTGAGTATTGGCCGGATATGTCGGAACTGGATGCGGATGAAAAATTCAAGACCGCATTCCGCCACGCGGACGGCAGCCCGGCGTATGTTTACAGTTCCAATGTTCGGAAAACAACCCTGCGTCATTTCAAGTGGATGAAGGATTACGGTATCGACGGGGTTTTTGTACAACGTTACGTGATGGAAACCACCATTGATAACGATCAGGAAGCCATTCTCAGCGGCAAGGCGTACAATCAGGTGCTGGAACACTGCCGGGCCGGCGCAAACCGGTACGGACGCACCTACTGTGTTATGTACGATCTGACATCCATGCCGGGAAATTACGTTGAAAAATTCAAGGCTGACTGGCGGTTTCTGGTCGATCAGATGAAAATCACCCGCGACCCGTCCGACACCGCCTACCAGAAACATAACGGCAAACCGGTGGTCGGTCTCTGGGGCGTCGGCATCAACGACGGCCGCGCCTACGGGTCGAAGGAGATCGCCGAAATGATCAGTTTTTTAAAGAACGATCCGGTTTACGGCGGTATGACCGTGCTGCTGGGAACCGATATCGGCTGGCGCACCGGCGAGCGCGACGCAGGCCCGGTTGCGGAGTGGGCTCCGGTCTATAAGGCGGCGGACATTATCTCCCCCTGGACCGTCACCCGCTTCGGCGGACAGATCGAAGCCGGCGCGTATGCCGCCGGTATCGCAAAGGAAGACCGGCTTTGGTGCGATCAAAACGGGCTCGACTTCATGCCGGTCGTCTGGCCGGGGTTCTGCTGGGCCAATCTGAAGGCCGGCCAGCCCAATGCCAATCCCGAGGCATTCTTCGACCGCGAGGGCGGAAAGTTTCTCTGGTCGCAGTACGCGGCGCTTTTAAAAGATGCCGGAGCCGCGATGGTCTATCAGGCGATGTTTGACGAGCTGGACGAGGGTACGCAGATTTATAAAGTGACGGATAATCCGCCGAACGGAAAAAGCCGGTTCAAGACCTATAACGGCCTGCCGTCCGACCACTATCTGTGGCTGGTCGGCGAAGCCTCCAAAATGGTGCGCGGCGAGGTTTCGGTGGTCAGCGAAATGCCGGTTCGTAAATAAAATCAGGGGGCGTTTATTATGTTTAAGAGAGTCGTTGTACCATTCTGTGCGGTGTTGTTGTGTGCCGGTGCTTATGCCTCGATGCCGGTGAAGCCGGGGGATGATCTGCAGGCTGTGCTGGACCGGGGAGAAGATCTGGTTTTGCAGTCCGGCGCGGTTTATCCGGTTCCCAAGACGCTTCACTATCGCAAGGCCGGGCAGAAGATCTATACGAAGGATGCCCGCTCTCCTGCCGAATATGCCGTGCTTAAACTGGCCGATGCCTCCGCCATGCTGCTGCTGAATGCCGGCGGGGTGAAATGGGTGCTGCTGGAGCATGTGATCTGCGACGGCAGCCGCTATGAACTCTCTACGGTCCCAAAGCCGAGAATCGGCGGCGGCGGACAGCCCCCGCTGGTTCATTTCGGCGGAGAGGGCGGCGATAACGCCGTGATCCGTGAAAATGTATTTTTAAATACACGCACCTGGTCCACCGTGAAAATTCATGAAGGCGCATCGGGCTGCCTCGTCGAAAACAATCTGATTTTCGGGGCCGGAGTGGATGCCCGCGGCAACGGCCGCGAAGCGGCCGAAGAGCCCTTCAACTGGGGCGACGGGATTTCCTGCGCCGGGCGGGATTCCATCATCCGCAACAATCTGATTATTGATCCGACCGATGTGGGCGTTGTGCTCTACGCGGCACCCGGTTCCGTGGTTGAAGGCAACGTGGTTGCGTCGGTTTCCCGCGAATCGCTCGGCGGCATTAATCTGGTCGATGCCCTGGAATATTATGCGCTCAACGAAGAGAAAAACCTGATTGATTACCGCGGGGTCAAAATCCGCAACAACATGATCGATGCCGTCGGCGCGCGCATTCACATGAGTATTCCGGCGGGATGCGTGCCGTGGGTGCCGCACTGGCGCGGAAACATTCTTCTGGGCGGCGAGGTAACGGGCAATACGATAGCCGGCGGCGCGGCGGCCTACGGCATCGTGGCGCACGGACTGAAGGAGTGGAAAATTACCGGCAACAGGAGCACGGCGAGTTATTCCGGACTGGCCGAATACGGCGCTCACAAAAATCCGCCGGACGACCCGACGGCGTTTATTTATGATCGCAACAGTGTGAACGCATGCGAGCTGCAGCCGGAGTTCGTGCCGTGTCAGCGGCATGTTGAACACCTGCTGCGCACGCAGTTTGCGCCGGAAGATGAGCATGGGTACCAGATGCACGATTACGGCGACGCGGAGGTCCGGGCCGCAGTCGAAACGGCTTATCTTGAAATGCTGGGCCGCAAGCCGAACGAAGCGGAATTTAAGGAAAGTGTAAAATTGCTCCGCACCCGCAAAATGAATGCCGACGGGCTGCGGCGCCGCATGATGGCGGGACCGGAGTTTAAAAACAAATTCGGCTATGTTGCGCCGGAGCAGTTGCATCCCTGGCGCAATCAGATGTGGCTTGGCATCTGCGATAACCTGATTCGTAAAAACGGGAAATTTCCGTCCGCGTTTCAATTGTATAACGGGGCGCTGGCGGCTCTCCGGGTGGAAAACCGCCGGACGCTGACGATCGACCGGGTGGATGCTTCGACCCTGAACAAAAAGGTAATGTGCGGCTATCAGGGCTGGTTCCGCTGTCCGGGCGACGGCTCCGGTCTCTCCTGGGTGCATTACCGCAATCAGCTCAGCATGTATTTCTGGCCGGGCGAGGCGGGTATTGACTTCTGGCCCGATATGTCCGAGATGGGCGAACACGAAAAATTCAAAACGCAGTTCCGTCACACCGACGGCAGCCCGGCGTATGTTTACAGTTCGATGATTCGCGACACCACCGTGCGCCATTTCAAATGGATGAAGGACTACGGGATCGACGGGGTGTTTGTGCAGCGCTTCATTATGGAAACCACGATCGACGGCGATCAGGAGGCCATCTTGAGCGGCAAGGCGTATAACAAGGTGCTGGAGCACTGCCGCGACGGCGCCAATCAGTACGGTCGAACCTATACGATCATGTACGATCTGACGGATATGCCCTCCAACTATGTTGACAAAGTGAAAAACGACTGGCGTTTTCTGGTCGATGAAATGAAAATCTCCCGCGACCCGCATGATCTCGCGTTTCAGCGGCATAAAGGCAAACCGGTGATTGCCCTCTGGGGAATCGGTAAAAAGAGGATAAGCCTTCAGGACTCTGCCGCGCTGATCAATTTCTTCAAAAACGATCCCGATTACGGCGGGATGACGGTGATGCTGGGTACGCCGTTTGACTGGCGGAATACGGAGCGAAGCGCAGAGGAACAGGCCGCCTGGGAGGCGCTGTTTAAAACGGCCGATATCATCTCTCCCTGGTCGGTTGGACGTTACCGAGGGCAGGATGAGGCCCGTGACTATGCGGCAGGTCAGGCGAAAGAGGATAAGCTGTGGTGCGGTGCAAACGGCCTGGATTTTATGCCGGTGGTCTTCCCGGGCTTCTGCTGGGCCAACCTCAAAGCCGGGCAGTCCCGCGCCAACCCGAACTCTTTTATCGACCGCGAGGACGGAAAGTTTCTCTGGGCGCAGTATGCCTCCCATATCGAAAACGGGCAGACGATGATTTATCAGGCCATGTTTGATGAGATGGATGAAGGCACGCAGATTTTCAAGGTGACCAATGATCCGCCGAACGGAAAGAGTCAGTTCAAAACCTATAACGGCCTCCCGTCCGACTATTACCTCTGGATGGTCGGCGAAGCCGCCAGGATGGTCAGCGGCAAAACTCCGGTGACGAAAGATGTTCCGCCGCGAAAATAAGGACGTTGGAATGCAGAATAATCGTTCTGCCTGCCTGTTTTTACACTCCGGCGCGGTTTTTCTGCCCGAAATAAAATTTTAAAAGCAGGGTTGACCAAAGCGGGTACTCTGATCCTTTTTCGGAAGCAGATGAGCAGGCGGTTTCCCGTGAAGATTTGCCGTGAACGGGACGTTTGTTCACCATAAAGAAACTGCGTTCAGATATACCTGCCGGTATTTCGTATTAAAGGTTGAGGTTATCTGTGCGGCGTTTCATTGTTTTTGGAAGGGAGAACAGCATGTCTGAAGCGAAAAAACGTATTGCGATTGTGACTGGCGCTACGTCCGGTATCGGTGAAGCCGCAACCCGGAAGTTTGTCGGGGCCGGATTCAGTGTGGTCGGAACCGGACGCAGGGCCGATAAACTGGCCGCGCTGGGAAATGAACTCGGCGAACAGTTCTGCGGCGTTGCCGGCGATGCAGCCGACAGCAATGTGCTGGATCTGCTGTTTGATACGGCGGTTGAGCGGTTCGGCAGGGAAGCCGATCTGGTCGTTGCCAATGCCGGCCGCGGGCTGGGCGGCTCGGTGAAGGATGCCGATCTTTCACAGCTTCCGGATCTGCTGAGTGTCAACATCAGCGGAACGGTTTTGCTCCTGCAGAAAGCGGCCCACAGAATGGTTGAAACACAAAAGACAGCCTTCCCCGCTTCGGCGGCCGATATTGTGATTGTCGGCTCGGTTGTCGGACGGCATATCTCGCCGTTCAGCGCGGTTTACGGTGCATCCAAATTTTCTGTCCATGCACTGGCGGAAGGGCTGCGGCGGGAGGTCGGCCCGCAGGGTGTCCGCGTCTCGCTGGTTGAGCCGGGGATTGTTGTGAGCGGGTTTCAGGATGCCGCCGGTTACAGCGAGGAGCTGACGGAAAGCTTTCATAAACGCTTCGGCCCGCTGCTGGCCGGCTCAGAGGTGGCTGACGCGATTTATTATATCGTCACTCAGCCGCCGCACGTCCATATCAGCGACGTGGTCGTCCGCCCGACCCGGCAGGATTACCCGTAACCGGCCTTCTTCTGTCGGCGGCTTAACGCCCGTTGAGCAGGAAAAATGGAAAGTGCAAGGGAGAATGGATGAAACGGATCGTTTGTCTGTCGAAGTTTCCGGCGGGACTGTGAAATGTGCGGCCTGTGTGCTTGTCAAATGGTCAACAATGTTTAATAAAGCGTTCATGTGTCGAGGACGGCTTAATAAAACGGGGCGAACCGCAGTCTGGATTTTTCTGATAGCGGGCTTCTGGTCCGCTTTTGGTGTCGAAATCATGGACGGACGCACGCTTCAGGCGGCGCTGGATGCGGGGACTGATATCGCTTTGAAACCCGGGCAGGTGATTGAGCTCACCGAGACGTTGAAATTCCGGAAAGCCGGCCAGCGGATCGAGACGATCGGCGCGAAGACCGTCTTGGATTATGCAAAAATTGTGCATGCGGACGGAGCGCAAGGACCGCTGATTGATGCGAGGGGAATCGCCGGAGCCGCTTTGTCAAAGCTGGTGCTGGACGGAAACCGTCCGGGGTATGTGAGCGATGCGGGACGGTTGGCGGCGGAACCTATGCTTTGCTTCGGCGGCGAAGGGGCGGTCGGTCAGGAAGTCCGCAACTGCATCGTGATCGGCAGTCGCAGTTCCGGCGGCTGGGCGGCGATCCATATTGACGAAGGGGGCGGGGAAATTGTTGTTGAAGACAATATTGTATTTTCTTCCGGAGCGGATGTCCGCGGGAACGGGCGGTCGCCGGCTGAGAAGCCGTTCGGCTGGGGCGATGGCATTTCGACGGCCGGCCGCAACACGACGGTTGTGAACAATCTGATTTACGATGCAACGGACGAGGGAATTATGGTGCAGGGCGCGCCGGGCTCTCTGGTAAAAAGCAATGTGGTGGTTGCGCTTTCCCGTGAGATGCTGGGCGGGATTACTTTGTTTGAACCCTTTTATTACTATGAGCTGGATGCGGAGAAAAGGGTGTTCGATTACCGGGGTGTTGTTGTGGAGGAAAACCTGATTCTGGCTCTGGGAGGCCGGATTCATGCGGGACTTCTGATGGGAGGAGCTCCCTGGGCAGCCGGGTTTCGCGGGACCACTCTGTTGGGTGCCGCCATCAAAAACAATCACATCAGCGGAGAAGCCTGCGGCTACGGGTATGTGGCAAACGGGATTGATGATTTTGAAGTTACCGGCAACACCAGTGATGCCGTGCACTCGGGACGGGGTGACGGAGCGAACGGAATTCTTCCGGATGCCGCCGCGCCGTTTCTGTTTGATCCGTCTGCGATTGGAAGCAGTTGTCTGCAGGATGAGTTTGTTCCGATGACAAAAAGTTTAGTTGCGGTTTTGCGAAACGGGCGAACGCCTGTGGATGCTCTCGGATACCGGGATGCCGGCTATCCTGAAGAGGAGGCACGGGCGGTCGTTCGCATGGCGTTTGTGGAGATGCTGGGGAGGGAACCTCAAACAGAGGAGTCCGAGCATTGGAAAAAATGGCTGCAGGAAACCCGGTCAAACGGGGATACCCTGCGGTGCAGTCTCATGGCAACGCCTGAGTTTGTCCGGCTGCACGGGTATATCAACCCGTTCGATTTGCACTCATGGAGAAATGCCCGCTGGTTGAAAATGATTTTGCAAACCTGTTCGCAAATTCAGGCGGCGGGCGCTGACTGGCCGGAGGCCCGGGCGTGGAATGAAGTGTTGCTAAAAACCTTTCGCTCGCCCGTGACAGCAGAAGATTTTTGACAGGATAACAGGATGAACAGGATCGGCATTTTGCCTGAAAAACAGGAGTAGAAGATAGGAATAAAAACGGAATAGACCAGAAATAATGGATTGCGGCGCATTGGGAGTCGTTGCGCGGCATCCCGTAAATCCTGTAATCCTGTCCAAAAAAAGCAGTTGTACGGGGCTTATAAATTTTCGCAGAGGGATACGGAGAAAAAATGAAACTGAAAACACATCTGGTAATTATGATGCCCGTTTTAGCTCAACTTTGTTGCGGTGCGGAATTCATTCCCGGCGGAAGTCGCGACATCGACCGCGTGCGGGCGGAGGTGAAAGCCTCCCCGACTACCGCAGAGAATGTTCAGGAACGCACGGTTCTCCTCTATTGCTGGCTTGGAGTCCTGCAGCAGCAGGGTGCCGATACGCATCCGCTGTTTGATTTCGATGCCGCCTGCGAGCCGTTGCAGCATCGAATTCTGCACAGCAACGGTGCGGCCAGGGAACAGGCAGTGAAAGAGATGGGTCTTCTCATCGACGATGGCTGGCAAGTGATGGAGCGGATTTTCCAAACATTGGAAGAAAAAGGCCCGATCTACAAACCGTTTACCGGAGATCCCTCCGGCGTTCCTGACGGCGGTGACATGGACGCAGATTGGCCGATGTTTCAGGGGAATAAACACAACACGGGATATACCACGGCTCCAGGCCCCAAAACGGGAGAACTCGCGTGGAAGTTTCCGGTCGGGCTGGGCTGGTATGCCCGCCCGGCGGTCGAAGGCGGCCGTGTCTACGTGGCATCGCCCGGCCTTCACACGACCGGCTTTTGTCTGGATCTTGAGTCTGGGAAAGACATTTGGAGTTCGACGCAGGAGCATCCGCTTTTCGGCATCTATAAATATCCGGCCATGATGTCGACCCCGGTGATTCTGGAGGACAGGATCATCCTCAGAGAAGTCAACAGCCACGGCGGCAATGAAGGGCAGGCAAGAAATCTGGTCTACATTGACAAGAAGACCGGAAAGACCCTTTCCAGAAAATATGCCGGGCACATCGACTACCGCACACAGGTGGCGCCGGTTGCGAGCAACGGGAAGTTCACCGTTTGTCCGTTCGGGGTTCACGATATTTACGGCACCCCCGCGATCTGCCAAAACCTGAACCGGCTGATTTGTGCCGACGTGGATAACAGCAGACAGCTCTGGGATTTCAACGTGGGCGATATCGACGTTCTGGCCGAACCGGTCATGACGGATACGCACGTGTTTCAGGGAACAACGGACGGCTATCTCTATGCGCTCAACCTGACTGCCGCACATCATGACCGGGTCGCCTGGAAGTTCCGCGCGGACGGCGCGGTGAACACGGCGGTGGCTCTGGCTGACAGAACGATCTATTTCGGCTCCAACGGCGGCGTTCTCTATGCCCTGAACGAATCGGATGGTTCCGAGGTTTGGAAAACCCGCATCGATTTGATCGAAAAGGGCGCGCGCAAGCAGTTTACCGTGCCGCTCGTCGCGGACGGGAAGCTGTATGTCGGCGGAGCCAACAGGCAGTTATATTGTCTCGATGCCCGAACCGGTGAGATCCTGTGGAAAACAGCGCTGACGGACTGGATTCGTTCTAAACCGGCTATGACTTCTGAGGGACTGCTGGCGGCCACCGTGGACGGGAAACTCGCCTGCATCAGCAGGGACGGTGCGCTCAAGTGGATCCGGCAGATCTCCACGCACCAGATCTATGCCGATCTGGTACCCGCCGGGGACAGTGTTCTGGTCAACGACAGCGACCTGTGGCTGCGCCGCATCAGTGCCAACGGCGATGTTCTTTGGAAGCGCAGCCTGCTAACCGCGCTTGAAAACGAAAATGGCAAACGCATCTTCACCGATTTTCTTTCCGGCGGCACCTATTATCAATCCAAGCCTACGGCGGCCAAGGGAAAAGTCTATTTCGGCAACGCCGGCGGATTCCTCTTCTGTGTGGATGCCGAAACGGGAGCGGAACTCTGGAAGTTTGAAATGGGCGGCGCCATTTCCGTGGGGCCGGCGATTGGCGAGGGCAAGGTCTTTGCCGGTCAGCAGGGCGGTGAACGGTTCTTCTACTGCGTCGATGCGCAGACGGGTGAGCTGGTCTGGAAGCAGACGGTTCCCGGCGGATGGGTCTGGGGTTCGGCGGCTTATGACGACGGAATGGTTTATGTTCCGACGGTGAACGGCTGCTGTGTTTGTCTGGATGCGAAGACCGGCCATATTGTCTGGATGTATCCGACGGCGAAATCGGTACCGGCGGAGCCGGCCATCGACGGCGATCTGGTTTATTTCGGCTCCTGGAGCGGTTCGCTGTATGCATTCAACAAAAAGAGCGGCGAGATGGTCTGGAAGGAAAACGGCATCGCACTGGATTCGGGAACACTGATTGCCTATCAAGGCAAAATTTATCTGCCGCATCATGCGAATGTCTTTATGTCCTTTGATGCAAAAACGGGCGGCATTCTGAGTCACGGCAACACGAATTCGCTGGAGACCGGGAAGTTCTCCGACTTTAACGCAACGCCGGCCTTCTTTGAGGACCACGCTTACTATACCGCCCGGGTGGGTGCAGGTTTGCGCGGCGTCCCGACCGCATCCCGCATATACTGCGTCGATTCTGCGACAGCGAAGATCCACTGGACCTTTCCGGACGGGGGCGGACTCTCCGCTCCGGCGATTGCCAACGGCCGGGTTTACATCGGCTCCGGAAATACCCCGCTGTTTTATTGCCTCGATGCGTTCACCGGAAAGCCGCTCTGGATTTATGAACTCGGACAGCGGGTCGAAGAGGCCACGCTTTGTATCTACCGGGACAAGGTCTACGTTCTAGCCGGCGATGGGTATGTGCACGCGTTGAAGTAGGGGGCAGGGAGATTGGAGTGATGGAGTGTTGGAGTTTGGGAAATAATTTTGAAAGAGGGCGTTATGAAAACAAATTTTTCAGTAAAATGGATTGTCTGTTCTGCATTCTGTGCTGCCGGATTACAGGTTTCCATTGCGTCTAATGCGCTGGACCATCTGAATCTGTTTATCGGAACGGGCTATAACGGGCATACGTTTCCGTCGGCAACGGTGCCGTTCGGCGCGGTGGCTCCCGGGCCTGATTGCTCGGTTCAGGAATGGCATGCGGCAGCCGGATACCACTACGACAAAACAACTATTATGGGGTTCAGCCAGACCCACATGAGCGGAACCGGTCTGACCGATTGGGGCGATTTTCTGCTGATGCCGGTCGTTGGTGATCCTCCGCCGGTTCCGGGAAAGGAAGATCAGCCGGGGTCGGGTTATCGTTCGCGGTTTTCGCATGATGATGAGACGGCCAGGGCGGGCTACTACCAGGTGCGGCTTCAGGATTATGATATTAACGTTGAGCTGACGGCAACCGAACGGACGGCCATGCACCGCTATACGTTTCCCGAAAATGCAGAGCGCAAGGTGCTGCTGGATTTAGACCACGTGATCCAGAATTCTGACAAACATTGCTACCTGCGTGTGCATGATGAGTACACCGTGACCGGATACCGGATTACCGACTCGTTCTGGGCCAACAGCCGGTTTCTTTACTTTGCTCTTAAATTTTCCCAACCGATTGCCGGTTACACGGTGCGCGATCGCAAACGCAACCTAGACTATCCGGATATTCCGGAGCGGGCTTCTGCCAATCTGATTGCGACCTTTCGGTTCGGTTCCGGGGATGCGCTGCTGGCCAAGATAGCCATATCGCCTGTTTCCATGCGCAACGCGCTGGAAAATCTGGAGGCTGAAATTCCGCATTGGGATTTTGAGCAGGTGCGGCATTCCGCAGAAATCCGCTGGGCTGAAGAGCTGGGAAAAATCGAGGCGCAAGGCCCTGCGGAGAAGCTGCAAATTTTCTATTCTGCGCTGTATCACACCATGATCCACCCGGATGTACATCAGGATGTGAACGGGGAGTATCGCGGGATCGATAAAGAGATTCACCGGGCGGAGGGGTTCACCAATTACACAGTTTTTTCACTGTGGGATACGTTTCGCGCCCTGCATCCGCTCGATACGATGATTCATCAGAAACGAACCGGCGATTTTATTCAGTCGATGCTGGCCCATCAGTCGCAGAGCGCGTATCACATGCTGCCGAGCTGGACGCATCATCATAATGAAAACTTCTGCATGATCGGTTATCACGCCGTGCCGGTTGTTGTCGATGCCTGGATGAAGGAACTGGTGAATGCGCCGGAAGAACGGGTGCTGGAGGCATTAACTTGCACAACTACGGAACCGGGTGCGCCGAAAATGAAGCACGATAATTATCCGCAGTGGTACGGCCAGCAGCATTATCTGAAGCTGGGTTATTTTCCGGATGACCTCGTATCGGCGGGCACCTCTATTACGCTGGAACATGCGTATGATGACTGGGCCGTTTCTCTGATGGCCGGCAGGCTCGGCGATAAACAGACGGCCGATGAATATCGTCAAAGGGGGCAGAACTACCGCAATGTCTGGGATCCGCAAACCGGGTTCTTCCGCGGAAGGCTTGAAAACGGAAAATTTGCGGAGCCGTTCAACCCCCGCGCCTACCACCGCGAAAATGAGCACGATCGTGAATTCACCGAGGGCAACGCCTGGCAGTATCTCTTTTTCGTGCCGCATGATGTGTACGGACTGATTGAGCTGATGGGCGGCGCCGATCAATTTGCCGAACGCCTGGATACGCTCTTTACGCTGCCGCCGAATACCGATCCGTCGCATGTGCAGGATGTCTCCGGGTTTATCGGCGATTATGCGCATGGCAACGAACCGTGTCACCACGTTGCCTATCTTTATAATTATGCGGGACAGCCGTGGAAGACGCAGGAGAAAATCCATCAGATTGCCGAAGAATTTTACAAGGCGGAACCGGCCGGATATATCGGCAACGAAGATGCCGGCCAGATGTCGGCCTGGTATGTGTTCAGTGCAATGGGTTTCTATCCCGTCAATCCGTGCGGCGGAATCTATGTGATCGGTTCGCCGATGCTGCCCGAATTTACGATTCATCTGGAAAACGGAAAGAAATTTCAGATCAAGGCGAACGGGTTGTCGAAGCAGAATATCTACATTCAATCTGTTCGGTTGAACGGAGAGCCGATGGAGAACGTCTGGATCCCTCACGCGGCGATTGTGAACGGCGGGAAGCTGGAGTTTGAGATGGGGCCGGAACCAGGCCGGTGGGGTGTCCGCTCACAGCCGGTTCCGCCGGCGGACGGCTCCACCCGGTTTTAAATGCTGCGGCACTCCCGGGATTTAAAAAAGGGTGTTCCGTTCTGTAACAATTCCTGGCGGCTTATCGGCGGGCGCGGTAGGCGGAGGGACTTTCGCGGGTTATTCTTTTGAACTGGCGGGAAAAATAGTTGCTGTCGTTAAAGCCGGTTTCCAGAGCGATTTCGGTTATGGATAATCCGGTGTTTCGCAGCATGTCCATCGATTTCTGGATGCGCAGACGGATCAGATATTCGAAGGGCGATTGTCCGGTGGCTCTGCGGAAAACGCGCATCAGGTTGCTGCGCGACATGTGGGCGATCCGCAGCAGGTCATCGAGTTTCCAGTTTTTGGAATAATCGTTTTCCAGCGCGCCGATCACACGTCCGACGCGCAGGAGAGCCCGCGCTTCGATGGTTTCAGATGAACTGTAAAGACGGGAAAGATATACGATAAGTTCAATCAGTTTGGCGTACAGCACGGCTTCATATCCGTTTGTTTTCTCCAGACTTTCTTTCTCCATTTCATCGACAAGCTGTTCGGCGCGGGCGAGCGGGATACGCTGAAGATGCAGACGGCTTTCGAACCGGTGCTGCCGGCGGTAGGCCGGTTCGAGAATGAACATGGCGCAATATCCGGGCAGTTTGCGCAATTCATTTTCAGGCAGTCTGATTTTTTCCGGATCGTACATGACGTTGATCAGATCCAGATTTTCCCGGCCGTGGAAATAGTGGCTCTGCTGTCCCTGCAGAAGAAAAACATCGCCGGCCGTTACAGGGAAGTCGCATTTTTCAAGCCGGTGCAGGGCGGTTCCCTGCGTAACCATCACCAGCTCGCAAAAGTCGTGATGATGCTCCACTTCGGTCAGGTCATGCGGATGGGACGGTGTATGTTCCGCATCGGTCCGCACGCGGCGGACCGCCAGCGGGAATCCGTTGGGTTCGAAGTAATGAATTCCGTCTGCCAGGGTTGATTTCATAGGAAGCGGGAAGATAGTGCTAGTATTTGGGAAAATATTCAAGGCGCGGTTTTCCAATGTTTGGAAAACTGTCGGTTACATGGGGGGAGAACGTGATGGAGTATCTGCTGGGAATCGATGTCGGGAGTTCGTCGGTGAAAAGCTCGCTGCTGGATGTTTTTTCCGGGCGGTGCGCCGGGAGTGCGTTTTGTCCGAAGACCGAGCAGAAAATTGACTCACCGCGTCCCGGTTTTGCGGAACAGGCGCCGCAGGTCTGGTATGATTGTGCGAAAGAGGCCGTTCGCGGTGCGATGCGTCTCGCCGGCGCCGGACCCGAAGAGGTGAAGGCTCTCGGCATTTCCTATCAGATGCACGGACTGGTTTGCATCGATAAAAACCAAACGGTTCTTCGTCCGGCCGTTATCTGGTGCGACAGCCGCGCCGTTCCGTACGGCAACGCGGCCTTTGCGGCGCTGGGCGCTGAAAAATGTCTGAGCCGTCTGATGAATTCGCCCGGCAATTTCACCGCCGCCAAGCTGGCCTGGGTGAAAGAAAATGAACCGGAGATTTACGCGAAAATTGACAGGATTATGCTGCCGGGCGACTGGCTGGCCATGAAGCTGACCGGCGAAATCTGCACTACCGTTTCCGGTCTT
>JALOTS010000016.1 GCA_025457785.1 Pontiellaceae bacterium
ATGCACATGATTACTGCGGTCTTTCTTTTCAAACTCATCCTGCAAACCCCAGTAATGCCGGAAGTCGTCGGTGATTTTCCCGTTTACGGTATGAACTTTATCAAAAACCGAACTCAGATAACTGCGGGCATATTTGGTGATGATACGTGTATCGACCAATTGACTGTTTTTAAAACCTTCGGGAGCATCTTTCATCAGAAAACGGCGCAACTTCCCCCACAGATAGTCCCGTTTAAACTGCAGTCCCAACCGGGCTCGAATGATCTTGTCTTTAGCCGCTTTATCAACTGCATTTTTTGCGGCCCGCGTTTTCCCCTCGATCTGCCTTTCCAGTTCATCGATCTCATTTTCCCAGTGGTTGAGCCGTGTAAGAATGTCCGCATAGTTATCACATTCAAATGGAATGTTCCGTTCCTTCTGATGATTGCAGGTCAAATGGGCGAGGGTCTTGTTTTCCTGTGAATTGTCACAACAACGGCTCCGAGGGATGGTGTGTTCGATTTGGAAGTCTGAACTCAGCAGATTTGAAATGCCAATTTCCTTCCCGCAATAAAGACAAATGCTCCGCTGCTCTCTTCTCAGTTTATAACGAAGTGCATCCGCATCACTGATCGCACGTTCAGGGAAAAACTCACTGAGTGCTTTTTTATCCTCATCCCGTTCTTTTCTTAAATCCTCCTGCCATTGTCTTAGTGCCGCCCGACGGTTGGCATCGTTCATTTCGTTAGCCACTTCAAGATGAATCACCGTATCTTTATCAATATCTCCCCTTCGAATCAGTTCATTGACAACCGCTTTCAGTCTATGCATAGCGCGATTAAATACAGGGTTACGAATGGAAGAAATTACGGGACTGCCCAGCATCTTTAAATCCCCCTCTTTCTTGGCGACATACAATTCCTCCTTGGATGGATGGTAAAGCTTATCCAGCCGACTCTTAACCACAGCCTCTTTCCCGTTTTTTTCTGCCCATTCCAACAGGTGTATTTTGACACGATCTTCAATCGTCAATGCGTTTAGAGCCGCGCCTGATCCCTTCGATTCATTGAACATTTCCCGTGTCTGTAAAAAAAGAATTTCCTGTTCGGAATCATACAACTCTTCCCAGTTTTCCCGTCCATCCAGACGAATAATCACCTTGCGAACTTCATCGCACCACCGATCCCAGCCCTTGGATGCCCAATAATGAATATCCTCAACCTGAGCGGGGTTCTTCCGGCAGCGTTCCAGTAAACAATTCGTGACCTTCACGCTCTTCTGGTAAATCCCGTGACCATCAATCAGCGATTTTATTTCTGCTTCCAAATCAGGCTGATTTCCGATTTTGTCATCCATCACATGGTTGATATTTGCGAGGAACACCGCATGAGAATAAAGATAGCCTTTTCGTAAATAAGGCAAAATCCGGCGTATAGCCAGCAGGCTTAACGAACCATATTCCTGTTTCGGAATAATCTTTGCGAACTTCTCTGCGCCTGCATCATCCATGCTTAATTTTTCGATAGCATATTTTTTGATCTGCTTCGGATCATTAAACGAGAAAAGAACATTCCAAACCTCGGTCAGAATTTCAGACGGTAATCGATCCCGCCCGTTCCCTTCGCGTTTGTTCCCCGTATAGCTGTCATATAAAGCCTGCGCCAGTTCCCGATAGTCTTTCAACCTGAACATCCGCATCAACTTTGCAGTAAACGGACAGCCGGAAACAGTCTGGTCATCACGATAGTTGAAAAGAACCGGCGCACTGCAATCTTTGTCATTTACACAACCATACTCCTGCCCATTCGCCAGCACTCCGGCAATGTCACCAAAATCAAACTGCGTTTTGGCCCGGAAAAACTTCGGCATTGCCTTCTCCTTTTCCTCCGGAGTCAACGGGCGCGAACGTCGATCCCCGAACATCTTTACTTTAATATTATTCAGCGTTTGCCACATCCGGAATTCTTCGAAGAAAGGATGCGAAACAGGAGCACGTTTTTTCTGCTGCTCAAACGGACATTTGGCTATCAGCCCTTTTTGTGATTTCAGCGGTCGCTGATAAAAAATTGCATTACAGAGTTCCTTCCTCAATTCTTCAGGAATGCACTGTTTTTTACAGATCAAATCGAACTCAGCCAAATAGTGTTCTTCGCGGGAAGTATGCTGGTCACGGATGCGTTTGCCTTTTTCATAATATTCCTTCCAGAAAATCTGCCCCAATGTTTGATAGCCTTTTTCCTGCATCTCGGCAGTCAGCCTGGCGATCTCCCCCTTCACCTTGCCAAGGTTTTCCTGTTTGTGCAGATGATCATACAAAAATCTGTGCGCAGTCTCGTAATTCGGCTGATGCCTCAAACTTTTCAATATGCTTCTATGAAAAGTGAGCGCAGCCTTGTCTTCAACGCCCTCGGCCAAAAGTTCCACTGCGGCGCAAAGTTCAACAACCCCGCTGAAATCCTCTTCCAGCAACTCCAGCATTTGATCACGCAAACCCGACTTGGCATCTTCGCCTGCCCTGTCCTTCCGATTGCTCAAAAACCCCCGGCGCTGCGCGATGTGGTAAAAAACTCTCCCCAGCTTATACCGGTCATCTCTATTTTCAAAATCCAGCTTCTCTGTAGTTGAGAGCCATCGGAGATAATATGGATTTCTTTCATTACTGCTGTTTTCTTTTGATCCGGTTTTCTGCCATTCCATGAAATCCGCATTCATCGGATATTTGCGTTCATACCGCCAGACACCGAGTTCGTTCTGTTCCAGTTTTGGACAATATCCGTATTCAGAAAGAACTTTCAGGGTTTCAATTTTACGGAGTTTGCGCCGAAACTTCAGTCGACGGGCAGCACGGTATTTAGTCCGCTCAGCCGCCTTGGAAGATTCGCTGCCTTTTGAATCTTTATTGACGGCCTCTTGAAAAATGTGAACTCCCCTCAATTTGAACCCATCTTCACGTTCCACCAATTGAAATCGTCCATTCCCCAAATCATCAACAACACTCCAGCCAATACTGTTTGTTCCCAAATCCAGCCCAAGAATACGTTTTGCCATTTCATTTCCTTTCAGCTTTGCGTTGACTCGTTCCTCAAAAAAACCTACAAATGACCCCGAAAAGCATTAAGAACTGTCTTTTCACAATAAGGCTATATGCCGAAGGTCCTAGACCTTTTACCCCGCTTCGGCGGGGTTTTTTATTCCCTGTGATACGAAACACAGCGTTTATCAAAAAAGAGAAAAAAGGGGTGGCCGACCCAGCAGACTCCTTCTTTCCCGCCCGATTTTATTTACACAGCAAACTGTGCCCACTTTTTCCGGATATTGGAAATCTTTCTTCGGAAATTCTTTTGACTAAATTCTCCGAACGGAGAATTTAACAATGGAGAATCTAAACAGGTGGATTCATAAACAGCGGACGTTTCGGGTCGCCGGCCAGAAAAACCGTCTGCGTCGGGAAGGCGATTTCAATTTTTTCTTCGTTGAACCGGCGCAGTACGCCCAGCTTAAACATCTGGTCGAATTCAAGAAACGACCAGTATTCCGGCGGCGCAAACCAGTAAATCACCTGGATGTTCAGCGATACGGAACCGAATTCCGTAAAAAACACCCGTGGCGGATTGTCGGGATGCAGCTTTTCACTTTGGCGGGTCAGCTCTTCTTTAATGATTTCGATGGCCCGCTCGACTTTTCCGGGCGGCGTGTCGTAGGTGAGCCCGATGGTGGCGACCCGTTTAATGAAGGGGCGGCTCGCCACGTTACGAATCAGTTTGTTGGCCAGCTCGCCGTTGGGAATTGTAACCAGATGACCGTCCAGCGTGCGAATCCTCGTCGAGCGCATCCCCACTTCTTCAACGGTACCATCCTCCCCCTCCACAATAATACGGTCCCCCAGCAGGAAGGGATGGTCGGCGAAAATCACCAGCGATCCGAAAAAGTTTTTGATGGTATCCTGAGCCGCCAGCGCAACGGCCAGCCCGCCGACGCCAAGTCCGGTCAGAATGGAGGTGATCGGCTTGTCGCTCAACTGCTGGGCGATTTGGACCAGGCCGAAAATCACAATCACCACACGCAGCGTTTTGCGTACCAGCGGAACGACCATATCGTCCAGCGTCGTTTCGGTTTTGGCGGTAAGACGGCTCATCCAGTGGCTGAGCAGCTCCACCATCTGATAAAGGACATAGGTTACAGCAATCGTGACCAGCACCGCCGTAACATCCCGGTATAATTCATTCTCCACCAGCATCTGAAAACCCAGACAGACACCGATTACAGCCATCGGGAACGTGACCGTGCGGGCCGACAACTCCAGTGCGGCGCGATGAAAACTGCTTTGCCCCAGCGGTGTTTTTTTGACGGCCTGCTCACAAAAATATTTTAGAACCCGTCCGGCAATAAACCCGGCCAGCACCAGCAGCAGAAATTCCAGATAGTTGGACGGATCGTTTTTTTCGACCGCCTGCTTCACAATGGTTATCCCCGATGTCGTCTCCATAAAATTCCCTCTTTTGATTATCCCCGTCCGTTGCGAACCGTCGCATCGTTCAACCAGCGAACAGTTTCATCCCTTACCATATCCTCCGAAAACCGCCAACTCCAATTCCCGACGGTTGTTGCCGGCGTGTTCATGCGGGCCTCACTGCCGAGCCCCAGCAAATCCTGAAGAGGAATTACCGCTAATTTGGCCGGAGCCCGCAATGCCAGTTCAATCAAGTCGCGGGATGTCGCCTCACGATCCAGCATCAGATAGTTCCGGACACGCTGCCGCTCGGCCCTGCCGGCCTTTTTCAGCCACCCTTCCGTCGTATCATTGTCGTGTGTTCCGGTATAGACCACCCAGTTTTTCTCCATTCCCTCCGGATAATAGTCCGGCACCTCCATCGGTTTTGCATCAAACTGGAACTGCAGCACCCACATGCCGGGGAATGCGCACGCTTCCCGCAGCGCTTCGACCTCATCAGTAATGATCCCCAGGTTTTCAGCAATCACATGTTCACTCAGCCTGAAATTTTTTCCAAATCCCGGAAACGAATCAGAACCCCGCCGCAGATGTTTTTCGACCGAACGGAAAAGTTCAAGCCCCGGCCCCTTGACCCAGCGGCCCCTGACCGCCGTCGGTTCCTCCGCCGGAATTTCCCAGTAATCCTCAAAGCCGCGAAAATGGTCGATACGGACCATGTCGGTCATCGCCAGACTGTGCCGCATCCGCTGCGTCCACCATTTGTAGGCCCCCGCACGGTGCGCCGCCCAGTCGTAAAGCGGATTGCCCCAGCGCTGGCCGGTTTCCGAAAAATAGTCCGGAGGAACCCCGGCAACCACCGTCGGCCTGCCATCCTGACCCAGAAAAAACAGTTCTCGGTTGGCCCAGACATCGGCCGAATCGTCCGCGACGAAAATCGGAAGATCGCCGACGATTGAAATACCCGCCCCATGGAGGAAATCCGCCGTTTTTTTCCAGTGTTTGGAAAAAAAATACTGAAGCACCTCATGGCGGCGAACCTTCTTCGCCAGCTTTTTCCGCATTTTTTCCAATGTTTGGAACTCCCGGTCGCGCAGTGCGTCGGGCCATTCGATCCACGGACGAGATCCCTGATCCTCGCGAACCGCCATAAACAGCGCATAATCCGGAAGCCACTCCGCCTCCTGCCTGCAAAACGCATCAAATTCATTATTCCCGGCAAAACGGTCCGCCACCCGGAAAAGAACTTTTTCGCGCGCCGCAATTACCGCAGGGAAATCAATCTGATGCGGATCAAACGACGGGAAGGAACTCAATTGACGTTTCGTCAAAAGCCCCTCTTCGATCAGCTCGTCGAAACTGATGAACAGATGATTTCCGGCAAACGACGAAAGCGATGAATAGGGCGAATAACCGTAGCCGATCGGCCCGGTCGGCAGAATCTGCCAGATTTTCTGTCCCGCCTGAACGAGCAACTTTCCGAAAGCCCGCGCCTGCGGCCCGATCTCCCCCATTCCCCAACGCCCCGGCAGAGAGGAAATATGAAGTAAAACGCCGCTTTTTCGTTCAAAATTCATCCGCCGGAGGATACGGGGAACCGGCGGAGAGTCAAGCCGGGAGCCGCACAACCCGCGAAATTGAAAAAAGAAAAACCGCCGGTCGAAACTTCCAAAGCTTGGAAATTGACCTTCCGGACAGGGTGCCGTAATGTCTCCCGCTTTTAGATTTCCAAATCACACAGGAGAATTTTGATGAAAGTTTCTTTGAAAAACACAGGAGACTGCCGCCGGACGATCCGGATCGAGGTGCCGTCGGACAGTATTATTGCGGAACGGACCGAACTGTTGACGCATTACACCAAGGGGGTTTCGCTGCCGGGCTTCCGCAAAGGACACGCTCCTAAAGCACTGGTGGAAAAGAAGTTTGCAAAAGAAATGACCGCCGACCTGAAAGACCGGGTTATACCGAAATTCTACCAGGAAGCCATCAAACAGGAGGGGGTGAAGGTGGTTTCGGTGATCCATGTCAGCGAGCCGGAACTGGTTGAAGGCAAGCCGATGACCTTTGATGTCACCGTGGATGTTGCTCCGGAATTTAAGCTCCCCAAATACGAAGGCATTTCCATTAAAGCCGAAAAGACCGATATATCCGAAAAACAGGTTGACGAAACGGTCGAGAGCATTCTGCGTCAGCACGCAACCTATCCCGATATAAACGACCGCTCCGCCCGGGAAAAAGATATGGTTCAGGTTTCCTATGAATCAACCATTGACGGTCAGCCGCTGGAAGAAAAGGTTCCGCAGGCCCGCGGCATGGGCCGAGGCAAGGGCTACTGGATTACCTGCGACGACGAATCCTTTCTCCCCGGCATGGGCAAGGCGCTGATCGGAACGAAAATCGGGGACAAGAAAACCGTAAAGGTTATATTCCCGGAAGACTATATTGTAAAGGAACTGGCCGGAATGAAGGCGGAGTTCACGGTCGAAGTCACCGGAATGCGCGAAATGAAACTGCCGGAGCTGTCCGGGGACTTTTTGAAACAGCTTCGCGTGGAATCAGAGGCCGAATTGAGAAAAAACATCCGGGAACATCTCGAAGAAACGGCCGGAAACAAAGAGAGAATCCGTCAGGAAAACGCCATCTGTGAATTTCTGCTGAGCAAAACCAGGCTCGACGTGCCGGACAGCGAGGTGAAAGAACAGACACGCAATCTGGTATATGAAATGGCCCGTCAGCGCGCGGCGGACGGCATGAATGCGGAGCAGCTCCGGGCGCAAAGCGAAAATATGGTCAAAGAGGCCGGTGCAAAAGCGATTGAGCAGGTCAAACTGCGCTACATCATCATGGCCATCGCCGATGCGGAAAACATTACGGTGACCGACCAGGAAGTTTCCGCCGAAGTGTTCCGGATGGCAATTCAACAGCGCCGCGATGCGACGGAATATCACAAAGAGCTGGAAAAGGACGGAAATCTGGAGTCTGTCGGCGATCAGATCCGCTTTGTAAAAACCATCGGATTTCTGCACGAAAAAGCAAAAATCAAATAAACCATCCGCTGGCGGTTAAAGACGATCAGATGAAAAAGGGAGGAGTTGATATGAATGAACGGGCACAAATGCTGATTCCCATGGTGATTGAACAGACGGGCCGCGGCGAACGCGCCTATGATATTTATTCACGGCTGCTCAAGGAGCGGATTATTTTTCTGGGCACGGAAATCAACGATGACGTAAGCAATCTCGTCATCGCGCAACTGCTGTTTTTACAGAGCGAAGACGCCGAAAAAGACATCAGCATCTACATCAACTCGCCCGGCGGCGTTGTCACGGCGGGCATGGCGATCTATGACACCATGCAGTTCGTGAAGTGCCCGATCACCACCTATTGCATGGGACAGGCCGCCAGCATGGGCGCGGTCCTGCTCACCGCAGGCGCAAAAGGCAAACGTTTCGCGCTGCCGAATTCGCGCATCATGATTCACCAGCCGCTCGGCGGCGCACAGGGACAGGCAACGGATATCGAAATCCAGACCAAGGAAATCCTGCGCATGAAAAAACGGCTCAACGAAATTCTGGCCGACCATACCGGCAAACCGATAAAGACGATCGAGAAAGATACCGACCGCGACTTTTTCATGTCCGCCGAAGAAGCGGTGAAATACGGACTGATCGACGAAGTGGTCACCAAAAAGCGATAGCTTCTGATCGATTATCAGTTATTCGTTATCCGATCATTTCGAACAGCCCTTGCCTGATGACAAACAACCTCTAATGGATGAACGAAACGAAGGATTTATGAGTATAAAACAGCCCCGCAGACCCAGTTGCTCCTTTTGCGGCAAATCAGAACGAGAGGTCCGGAGTCTGATTGCCGGACCGGACGGCATTTGTATCTGTAACGAATGTGTCGAGCTTTGTGACGCCATGATCCGGCAGCAGAATCCGCCCGGGAAAACAACCAGCGCTCCGGCGTTTAAAATTCTCAAGCCGCACGAAATCAAAAAACAGCTCGACGAATATGTCATTGGGCAGGAGCACGCCAAAAAAGTGCTCTCCGTGGCGGTTCATAACCACTACAAACGGATGACAGACACCTCCTTTCAGGACGATGGTGTTGAGCTTGAAAAAAGCAACGTGCTGCTCGTCGGCCCGACCGGCAGCGGCAAAACGCTGCTGGCCAAAACGCTGGCCCGCATTCTCGACGTGCCCTACGCCATTACCGATGCCACCACCGTCACGGAAGCCGGTTACGTCGGCGAAGACGTTGAAAGTATCCTGCTGGCTCTGCTGCAGAACGCCGATTTCGACATCAAGCGCGCCGAGCGCGGCATCGTGTACATCGACGAAATCGACAAGATTTCCCGCAAAACCGACAACGTCTCCATCACGCGCGATGTGTCCGGCGAAGGCGTTCAGCAGGCGCTGCTGAAAATCATTGAAGGCACAATTGCCAGCATCCCGCCCAAAGGCGGACGCAAACATCCGCAGGAGGAGTACATCAAGCTCAACACCAGCAATATCCTGTTTATCTGCGGCGGCGCATTTGTCGGGCTCGATGATATTATCAAACGCCGCCGCGACAGAAAGGTGCTCGGATTCGGTGTGCAGGAGGAGAAAAATTCCGCCAACTGGAAACCTGAAACCATGAATGTGGAACCGGAAGATCTGCTGAAATACGGCCTCATTCCCGAATTTATCGGACGCCTTCCGCTCGTTGTTCAGCTTCAGGAACTCTCCGAAGACGATCTCGTTCACATTTTGACCCAGCCTAGAAATTCCATGATTAAACAGTATAAAAAACTGCTCGCCATGGATGCCGTAACGCTGGAATTCGATGCGGATGCACTGCGCTCACTGGCGCAGATGGCTCTAAAACGGAAAACCGGCGCCCGCGGACTGCGCGCCATCCTCGAACACCTCATGCTCGATGTCATGTACGAAGTTCCGCAGCGCGACGACATCACAGACTGCTGGATCACGAAAGATGTGGTCGAAGGCCGCACCCGCCCCATTGAACTGGGCGATTTGAAACGGAAAAAGTCAGCCTGAACAGCGGACGGGTCCCCCGGCGAGACTTCCGAAAAATTTCATCTTTCCTGATTCATATTTCAACCCGCCCCCGTTATACTGCGCACCGTGAGTTCTCAGAAATATTGGAATAAAATCTATCGCTATGTTGCGGCCGCTGTAATCGGACTCGCGCTGGTCGGCGTTGTTTTCGCCTTTCTGCCGAAAGTTTCCCAGTTCAGCAGTTATCAGAAAACGAAAAATGAGCTGGATAAAGATATCCGCAACAAAGAGGAAGCCATCAAGGAACTTCGCCTTAAACAGGAGCGGTTCGGATCGGACAAATATTTTGTTCAGAAAATCGCGCACGAAACCGGTTACGCCCACGAGGGAGAAATGATTTACCAGTTCAACGATAAGGCGGTCAGTAATCAGCAGGCCGTCGAAACAGGAAAGGTCAAACCATGAAGAAACCAATTGTCTGGACAATCGCCGGAACCGATTCCGGAGGGGGTGCCGGCATTCAGGCTGACATCAAAGTAATCAATCTGCTCGGCGGGCATGACTGTTCTGTTATTACCGCGCTGACCGCCCAGAACACCATCGGCACCGGACGTATTGAATGGGTTCAGGACTCTATGCTGTCGGCGCAGCTCGAAGCCCTTCGATCCGATCTCCCTCCGGCCGCCGTCAAACTCGGCATGCTGGGAACCGCCGCCGCCGTAAAGACGACTGCCGGATTCCTCAAAACGGTTAAAGCACCCTTCACCGTCTGCGACCCCGTTCTGATTTCTTCCAGCGGGGTGTTTCTTCTCGAAGCCGGCGCATGGAATATCCTCACGGAAAAACTTTTCCCGATCATCAATTTGATCACCCCGAACATTCCCGAAGCGGAACATCTGCTGGGCGTAAAAATTGAAACCCCTGCCGACATTGAAGCCGCCGCGAAGAAAGCGCTCACAACCGGTGTCAAAGAAGTGCTGATCAAGGGCGGACACGGATTCCACAATATAAAACTTTCCAGCGATTACTGGAGTGACGGAAAAAATCACGCCTGGCTTTCCAGCCCGCGGGTCGAAACAAAACATTCCCACGGAACCGGATGCGTGCTTTCGTCGGCCATCGCCACAGCGCGCGCGCTGGGCTACCGCCCGCTCGACAGCATTATTGTCGCAAAAGCCTATCTCAATCAGGGACTCCGTCTGGCGCCCGGACTGGGCAACGGCTTCGGCCCCCTTGCCTTCCGTCCATGGGAAAAAGCGGAACAGGATTTTCCGTTTATCGGACAACATGCGGACGGACCGAACTCCCGCGCCGCGCTCCCGACCATTGGAAAAATCTGATTGTCCGCTTGAATTCTTCTCCGGGAACAACAACCTGCCGCACCGGCCCTCCGGCACCGGGCCTGGTTTACCCCGGCCCCGAACATGCTGTATTCAGAAAACCTGACCGTTCAAAACCGACAAAATCTTTTTTGTGTTCGTCAGATCCGCAAAAACAAAATCCGCTCCGGCCTTTTCCAAGGCCGGAACATCAAAACCGCCGGTCGCAACGGCGATGGAAATAAAGCCGTTCGCCTTGGCCGCATGAATGTCACTCGGAGTATCCCCGACAAGAACGACTTTTTCCGGATGTTTCACGCCGGAATTTTTCAGCGCATGGCGCGCGATATCGGCCCGGTCGGCATGAGTACACCCGAACCCGCCGAAACTGAAAAAACGGGACAGCCCCGCATAACGCAATTTAGCCCAGGCCGTCGCTTCAATATTTCCGGTGACAATCCCGAGCTTCCAATCCCCGGAAACTTCCTGAAGAATTTTTTCAACATTTGGAAAAACAACCGGCGAACATTCCGCCAGACGGGTTTCAAGCGCGGGCGCGAGCCGGTCAAAAAACGCCCGCTCCATTTCCGGCGTGGACTCCACCCCTCGTTCAACGCAGATTCCGCGAAAAACATTCAGATCAGTCGCACCGTAAAAATTAACATGCTCTACGCCCTGCTCCCACCCGAACGCCTCGTTAAACGCCTGAGCGAAGGCCGCCCGGCCCGCCCCCGGAACGCGAAGCAGTGTTCCGTCGATATCAAAGAGAATGATTCCTTTTTCCATAAATTCTATTTCCAATACAAAGGGAGCGTGTTAAAAATTCCCCCTTCATTTCCGGAGATTCTATAGAAAGAAAGCAGGATGGCATGTCTAAAACATATAAAATTACGGTGATGCCCGGCGACGGCATCGGAGTCGAAGTCATGGCGGAAACCACAAAGCTGCTCGACGCACTCTCTAAAAAGCTCGGTTTCCAATTTGAATACAACGAACAGGCCGCCGGCGGCGCCGCGATTGATCAATACAACGATCCAATGCCCGATTCTGTAATCGCCGCCTGCAAAGCCTCGGATGCCGTGCTGCTCGGCGCCATGGGCGGCCCGAAATGGGACCACCTGACCGGCGCGATGCGTCCGGAAAGCGGCCTTCTCAAAATCCGCAAAGAGCTGAACGTCTTCGCCAACCTGCGCCCGGTTTCCGTTCCGGCCCCGCTGGCCGATTCCTCTCCGCTGCGCCCGGAAGCCGTTTCCGGCGTTGACCTGCTGACCGTGCGCGAACTGGTCGGCGGCATCTATTTCGGCAAACCGGTCGGCAATAACGGCTTTGAAGCCTTCAACACGATGCGCTATACAGTTCCGGAAATTGAACGCGTGGCCCGCGTTGCTTTTGCATGGGCCCGCAAACGCCGCAATAAAGTGACCTCCGTGGATAAAGCCAACGTTCTTGACGTTTCGCGGCTCTGGCGCGACACCGTCAAGCGGCTGCACGCCGCGGAATTTTCAGATGTTGAACTCAATCACATGTACATCGACAACGCAACGATGCAGGTGGTACTGAACCCGCGCCAGTTCGATGTCATCCTGACCGGCAATATTTTCGGCGATATTCTTTCCGATACCACCGCTACACTCGGCGGCTCGCTTGGACTGCTGCCGTCGGCCAGCCTCGGCGAAACCTACGGATTGTTTGAGCCGGTACACGGTTCCGCGCCGGACATTGCCGGACAGGGCAAAGCCAACCCGGTCGCGATGATCCTCTCCGCCTCGATGATGCTCGATTTTCTGGGTGAACCGGAAGCCGCCGCGGCAATTCGTAAAGGCTATGAAGCCGCACTGTCTCAAAATTTCCGCACAGCCGATCTGTGGCGTGAAGGATACAGGAAAGCCTCGACGGCCGAAATGGGCGGCCTCATCCGCGAAGAAGCGCTTAAGAGTTTATAAGCAAGAATGGATAAACAAATGCCGCATTCCGGCGCTCAACTGGATTGCGGCTCTTCTTTTTCGACATCCTCATCGATCTTCAAATCAAGCCAGTGACACAGGCGGTCTTTCCATCCTCGCGGCGGCGGAGGCGCATCTTCCTTTATTTCCACGACCTCTTCGGGAGGAAACAGTTGAGTTCTGAAAAGTCCTTTTCCGATAAAAACATGGTGCCAGATGTTAATGGCCAGATCCACAATCACGGCGGAACCCGGCGGAATATCCTCCCGGTTTGCATCGGTCAGATAGCGCATGAATTCACTGAGACTGGAATTGTGCCCGACCAGGATCGCCGTGTTATGGCTGTGTTCCAGAGACCGGACAACCTCCTGAAAATCGACCACGCCGCCATCATAAAGGCGCCGGTCGATCAGAACCTTCAGGGAAAGCTTCGCCGCAATAATTCCGGCTGTCGCACGCGAACAAACGGCCTGGCTGCTGAGCAAAACATCAGCCGCCAGCCCCAGCCCCGCCAACTGTTCCGCCAGCGAAGCCACCGCCCTTTCACCCGCCGGACTGAGCGGACGAACTGTCTCTTCCGCCAGCGGATCCGACCTGTCCGCCTCGGCGTGACGCACTAGAACTAAAGTTTTCACTGTATCATCATTTCACAACCGCCCCGCTGGACGGCAATTCCTCATCCACCGTAATCAGCGTAAGCCGGTCACCAACCGATGCACATAGAAGCATACCCTGCGACTCAATGCCACGAATTTTTGCAGACTTTAAGTTGGCGACAACAACAATCGTCTTTCCAATGACCCTTTCCGGTTCGTAGTATAACGCAATCCCGGCAATAAGTTGACGTTTTTCTTCGCCTATTTCAATCTTAAGTTTAAGAAGCTTATCGGCCCCTTCCACCCGTTCGGCGGCGAGCACTTTCGCCGTGCGCAATTTTACATTCATGACCTCGTCATACGTGATAATACCTTCGGGTTTTTCGGGTTCTATGCTCATATTCTTTGCAGATGCGGCACCCTCGCCGCGTTTTTCTTTCTTTGGCTGAGGCGGCAAGGGCGTCGCCTCTGCGTTATTCAACTCAACGCGCGGGAAAAGAATGCCGGGGCTGCCCACCGGCGTGCCGGACTTAATCACACCGAATGTTTTCAACTGACTCAGCACCGGCTTCCCGAGACCGAATACAGAACGCAGCTCACTCATTTTTTCCGGCATAACCGGATAAAGCAAAGCCGAACAGACGCGCAGACTTTCGGCGGCAAGCGCCAATGTAATGCCGACTGCTTCGGTCTTTCCTTCTTTGGCCTGAGTCCACGGCTGTTTGATTTCAAAATACTGATTCACCTTGCGCACTGCGGTAAGCACCGCCGTGAGGCCGCTGTTCAGCCGCATGGTGTCAATCGAACTTTCCATCTCTGCAACCGCCGACTGCACTGCAGCCCACAGCTCTTTCTCCGGCGCGCCGGACAGCGCATCCTTTCCAAGGCCTGGAAATTTTCCATCGCAATAGCGGCCCAGCATGTTGACCGTGCGGCTCAGCAGATTGCCGAGGTCGTTGGCGAGATCGCTGTTGTAGCGGCGCACAAACGCCTCTTCAGTAAAGGAGGCATCCTGTCCAACCGTCATTTCCGCGATCAGAAAATAGCGGAAGGCATCCACACCGAACCGATCCGCCATTTCCATCGGATTGACCACATTACCCAAACTCTTGCTCATTTTCGTGCGGCCCGTCAGCCACCAGCCGTGCGCAAAAACGGTTTTCGGCAGCGGCACGCCCATCGCTTTAAGCATCGTCGGCCAGTAAACCGTGTGCGTCGTGAGAATGTCTTTACCGATCAACTGGTGCGTCGCGGGCCACCACTGATTGAACTGAACATCGTCCCGCCTGTAGCCGATCGCGGTGATGTAGTTCAGCAGCGCATCGAACCAGACGTAGGTGACAAAATCACTGTCGAAAGGCAAATCAATGCCCCAGGCGAGGCGTGCCTTCGGGCGCGAAATACAAAGATCCTGAAGTTTTTTCGTTTTCAGAAAACCCAGCGTTTCGTTGGCGCGGAAATCGGGCTGAATAAATTCGGGATGAGTTTCGATGTAGTCGATGAGCCAGTCCTGATAATTGCTCATCCGGAAAAAATAGTTTGTCTCCTGAATCGCGTCCGCCTTGCGTCCGCATTCCGGACAGTTTCCCTCCACCAGATCCTTTTCGACAAAAAACCGCTCGCAGCCGACACAGTACCAGCCCTGATAATCCGCCCGGTAAATCTCATCGCGGTCGAACAGATCCTGCAGCACCTCCTGCACAATCACCTTATGGCGCGGCTCAGTGGTCCGGATAAAATCATCATGAGTAATTTCCAGCCGCTTCCAAAGCTCCTGGAACCGGACAACGGTCTGGTCACATTGCTGCTGAGGCATCAGTCCGTTTTTTTCAGCGGCCTGCTGAACCTTCTGACCATGCTCATCCGTGCCGGTCAGGAAGTACGTTGGAATTCCCAGCAGCCGGTGATAACGGGCCAGCACGTCCGCCAGAATGGTCGTGTAGGCGTGGCCGATATGCGGCTTATCGTTCACATAATAAATCGGTGTCGTCACATAATATTTTTCGTCTGCCATAAAAATTTCCTCATCAGTTAAAAACGATGCCGAAGTCCGGCGGCTGTTTCCAAATCATTTTTTTTTCAATAAACCCCTCTTCATCCGGCATACTGTCATACTCATTCGTCAGCTCAATCCCCAAACTGAGATGATTGTTCATTTTGCTGTCGGTCCCTGCGCGAAAAACAATCTCATAATCCGAAGACTCCCCGTCGCATCCGGACCGGCCCGGCGCCTGACTGTTTCCGTCATCTTCCGGACGGGCTGTTGCGAAAACCGCCACACCATCGCCGTACTCCCCGGCCCCGTTTTCATGCACATATAAAAAACCGGCGATCCGTCAGTAC
>JALOTS010000214.1 GCA_025457785.1 Pontiellaceae bacterium
GAAAACTGGGCCGGTGAAGTGGAATTAAAGGAAAAATGACCGGCGGCACAGCCGCTTGATCCGTCCTCCGCTGTTCGCAGGCTGATTTGCAATCCATTCTTGTTGATCATGTTGTAAATTACGATTTTCATCGATTTTGAATCGGAGTTGCCCCGTCTGGAATCAATGGTAGTATTGTTCACGCAACCGCTCTTCTGTTCTTTGTGTCTTAAGCGCAGCGGGTGTTAAAAAACGTACATAAAAACAAAAAGTGAATGGATCGCAGTATAAAATATGAGAGCGCTGATTTTTGTTGTAATAACTGTTCTTTCTCTTACCGGCTGTGAGTCTGTACGAAGACCGGCAGGCGACCCGGGCGTGTTTGCCGCACTTGAAAAACAGGCGGTAGCGGACAAGTACCGGCTGGTGTGGAACGATGATCCCATGTCAACCATGACGATTCTCTGGGATCAGCTGGCGGGCGAGGCCGGGACGGTTTATTACGGCACAAAAGACTGCGGCAGATCGTATTGGAAATATCCGAACCGGCAAAATTCCGAGAGCGGAATGACCGGGTTTTTCGGAATGAATACCTGTTGCGTCAGGCTGAAAAATCTGGACGCGGATCAGACCTATTATTTTGTGATCAAAGATGAAGTCGGTGTCAGTGAGAGATTTTATTTCATAACGGCTCCAAAAAAACCGAAGCCGTTTACGTTTATTGCGGGCGGCGATACCAAAAGTGATGAACCCGCGCTTCAGGCGGGCTGGGCTTCCAATAAAATGGTGGCGAAACTGCGTCCGCTGTTTGTTGTGTTCAATGGCAGCTTTACTTCCGGAAACGGCATGAATCCGGAAAACTGGCAGCGGTGGCTGACGGATTGGGATTTGCTTACGACAACTGCCGACGGGCGCAAATTCCCGATTGTTCCGGTGCAGGGCAGTCATGAGTATGGGGACAAAGCCATTCTCAATAAACTGTTTGACGCGCCCTTCAAGGGAAATAACAGCACGAATATCTACTACTCGCTCTCATTCGGGGGCCGGTTTTTTCATATCATTGCGCTTAATTCAGAAATTGAACCCGGAGGCGATCAGCGGAACTGGCTTGAAGCCGACTTAAAGGAACATCAGGATTTCACCTTCAAAATTGCCGGTTATCACCGTCCGTTTTCTCCGCACTCTACTGAAGGCGGAAAAAGGAATAATGAAGATCTGTATCAGCAATGGGCGGAGCTGTTTTACAGGTACGGGCTGGATTTATCGATGGATGCCGACTCTCATGTGCATAAAATCACCTATCCGGTGCGGCCGTCAGCATCCGAAGATTCGGTTGACGGATTTGTGCGCGATGACGAAAAAGGAACAGTGTTCATCGGAGAGGGAAGCTGGGGGGCCGTTCCCGGTCTGAATAATAATAACAAGCCCTGGACGATGCAGAGCGGGTCCTTTAATCAGTTTAAGTGGATTCATGTCCGTCCGGAAAACCGGAAGCATCCCGCCTTTATGGAACTGTTTACGGTGATAACAAGTCAGACCAACGATGACGGAACCCGGTCGTTCTATGTTGACGCGGTCGAGTGCCTGACGGAGCGCAATGTGTTTAAAATACCGGAGAACATCCGTTTGTTCACCGGAAACGGAAGCGCACATTCCGTCAAATACCCGTTTCATTTAAACGACAAGGGCCCGGTGCGGGCATCCGATGTTGAGCCGACTGAAAAGCAACGTCGGTCTTGAACCTGTTGAGGTTGCCGAGCTGATTTTTACCGATGCGATTTCCGATTATCTCCCGTCTGTTGAATCGTCGCGGAAGGGTTTGAACTGCTCGCCGCTGATCTGTGCGGTCGATTGCGGAAACATCAGGCTCACCGGAAAGGGGAACTCACCTGCATCTGCGGTTGTTTAACTCCCAACATCGCAGCCAGATAGTTTCCGGTGCAGGATGCCGGAGTTCCGGCGATTTTTTCAGGCGTTCCGGCGACAACAATTTTCCCGCCGCGTTCGCCGCCTTCGGGACCGAGGTCGATGACCCAGTCGGATCGTTTAATGACATCAAGATTGTGCTCAATGACCAGCACCGTATTGCCGCCGTCGCGCAATGTTTCCAATACCTGGATGAGTTTGTGGACATCGGCGAAGTGCAGTCCGGTGGTCGGTTCGTCGAGAATGTAAAGCGTTTGGCCGGTCGCTTTTTTACTCAGTTCGGCTGACAGTTTAATGCGCTGAGCTTCGCCGCCGGAGAGCGTGGTGGCAGACTGTCCCAGACAGAGGTAACCGAGGCCGACTTCGCGAAGGGTGCGCAGTTTGCGCTCGATGGCGGGAATGGATGCAAAAAAGTCGCAGGCTTCATTGATGGTCATGGCGAGCACTTCGGCAATATTCTTGCCGCCGTAATGGACTTCGAGCGTTTCGCGGTTGTAGCGTTTTCCGGCGCACTGCGGGCAGGTGACATAAACATCGGGCAGGAAGTGCATTTCGATTTTGAGCAGGCCGTCGCCCTGACAGTGTTCACATCGTCCGCCTTTGACGTTGAAACTGAAACGTCCCGGCGCATAACCGCGCACCTTGGATGCGGGCAGTTGCGCAAAGAGGTCGCGGATGGTTGAAAATGCGCCGGTGTAGGTGACGGGATTGCTGCGCGGGGTACGTCCGATCGGCGACTGGTCTATGACAATCACCTTGTCGATCTGTTCAACGCCGAGCAGTTCCTGATGTTTTCCGGGCCGTTCTTTCGAGCCGAAAAAACGGCGGTAGAGCGCGCGGCGCAATACGTCGTCAACCAGCGTGCTTTTCCCGGAACCGGAAACACCGGTGACACAGGTGAGCAGTCCAAGCGGGATTTTAACGTTGATGTTTTTCAGGTTGTTTTCCGCCGCGCCGCGAATTTCGATGAATCCGGCGGCGGCTTTGTTCCGCTTTTTTGGAATTTCGATTTCGATCTCGCGCCGCATATACTGCGCGGTCAGTGAATTTTTGGCTTCAAGCAGTTCGGCAGGTGTTCCGGCGAAAACAATTTCACCGCCGTGGACTCCGGCGCCGGGGCCGAGGTCGATCACGTAGTCGGCTTCGCGGATCGTCTGCTCGTCGTGTTCAACCACAACCACGGTATTACCGAGGTCGCGGAGTTCTTTGAGCGTGGCGAGCAGGCGGTCGTTATCGCGCTGGTGCAGGCCGATGCTCGGCTCGTCGAGCACATAAAGCACGCCGGTCAGACGCGAGCCGATTTGCGTAGCCAGCCGAATGCGCTGCGCTTCGCCGCCCGACAGCGTGCCGCTTTCGCGGTCAAGCGTGAGATAGTCGAGGCCGACATCCGTCATAAAAGAAATCCGTGCACGGATTTCTTTTAAAATGTCGCGTGCAATTTTTGCTTCTTCGGTGGAGAGTTCCAGCCCTTGGAAAAATTTCCGGGCCTGTTCGATGGAAAGCGTGCAGATTTCGTGAATGTTTTTTCCTCCGACGGTGCAGGCGAGGCTTTCGGGCCGCAGGCGCGCGCCGTTGCAGTCAGGGCAGCACCGGTTGCCCATGTAGGCCCGCAGCCGCTCCTGATTGAATTCGCTGTCGGAGTCGGTGTAGCTCCGCTGAAGAGCCGGAATGAGCCCCTCGAACGGTTTATGGATTTTATGTCGGCGCATGAAATAACTGATGGGTTCGTCGCCGGATCCGTAAAAGAGAATTTTTTTAAACGCGGCGGGCAGTTCGTTGAACGGCGTACTGAGTGAAATGCCGTAGTGACCGGCCACGGCGGCCAGCAGTTTTTTGTAGTAAATGATGGCGCGGCGTCCGCCGCGCCGCCAGGGATGGACGCATTCTTCGAGCGGAAGGGTTTCATCGGGAATAACCAGTTCTTCATCAAACGTCAGCAGGTTGCCCAGCCCGTGACAGGTTGGACAGGCCCCGTAGGGACTGTTGAAGGAGAAGTGTTTGGGCGTGAAGGTTTCGAAACTGATATTGCAGTCGAGGCAGGCGTTTTTTTCCGAGTAGAGACGATCCTGCCACCGTTCCCCGGCCTGGATCACGGCGATCATCAATCCTTCGCCGGTGGCGAGAGCCAGCTCAACGGAATCGTTAATGCGGCTGCGGGCGGCGGGGTCGATCACCAGTCGGTCGATCACTGCTTCGATCGTGTGCTTTTTGTTTTTGTCGAGGTCGGGAACCTCCTCCAGTTCACAGAGTTCACCGTTGACGCGGACGCGGACAAAACCCTGCCGTTTGATCGAGGCGAAGATCTCTTCGTGCTTCCCTTTGCGCCCGCGCACCAGCGGCGCAAGCAGCAGAACCCTTGTTTTTTCCGGAATCTGTAAAAGCTGTTCGGTGATGTTTTCAGCACTCTGCCGCTGGATCGGTTTGCCGCAGGAGGGACAGTGAACCTTTCCAATGCTTGGAAAAAGCAGGCGCAGGTAATCGTGAATTTCAGTGGTGGTGGCGACAATAGAGCGCGGGTTGGAGCCCGCCGTACGCTGCTCAATGGAGATGGCCGGCGAAAGACCTTCGATTGTATCGACATCCGGCTTTTGCATCTGTTCGAGGAACTGACGGGCATAGGCGGAGAGACTTTCGACATACTTGCGCTGTCCTTCGGCATAAAGAGTGTCGAAAGCCAGCGAAGATTTCCCGGAACCGCTGAGACCGGTAATGACAGTCAGTTTATTGCGCGGGATTTG
>JALOTS010000215.1 GCA_025457785.1 Pontiellaceae bacterium
TGAGTGAACTGGAAAAACGAAAGGCGGAGCATGTTCAGATCGTTGCGAAGAAGGACGGGATGGACCGAAAGAAGTATTATTTCGATGAAATTCGGCTGACGCACCGTGCGCTGCCGGAGATTGATTTGAAGGCGGTTGATCCGTCTGTCGAATTTCTGGGCAAACCGCTGTCGTTCCCGCTGCTGATTTCCTCGATGACCGGCGGCGGAGATAAACTGTTTCGAACAATTAATACAAATCTCGCCGCCGCCGCCGAAGCCGAGGGAGTGGCGATGGGGGTTGGATCCCAGCGGATTTTCTTTACAGAAGCAACGGCCCGGTCAAGTTTTGATTTGCGTCATGTTGCGCCGACCGCGCTGCTGTTTTCAAATCTCGGCGCGGTGCAGTTGAATAATGATATGACGTTGAATCACGCCCGCGCCGTCGTGCAGGTGCTTAAGGCCGACGCGCTTTGCCTGCATCTGAATCCGCTGCAGGAGGCGGTTCAGCCGGAAGGGGATACCAATTTTTCCAGCCTTCGGAAAAAAATCGGCGAAATTGTTCAAGGTCTGGAAGTCCCTGTGATTGTGAAGGAGGTCGGAGCGGGAATTTCAGCGGCGGATGCCGCGCTGCTGATTGAAGCCGGGGTAAAATATATTGATGTAGCGGGGACCGGCGGAACGTCGTGGAGCCGTATTGAAGGCGAGCGCAGCGACGATTCGTCGCTGGGCGAGCTGTTTCAGGACTGGGGTCTGCCGACACCGTATGCGCTCAAGGCCCTGGCGCCGCTTGATGTCACGCTGATCGCCTCCGGCGGGATTCGTTCCGGCGTGGATATGGTGAAGGCGATGATTCTCGGTGCGTCGCTGTGCGGGGCGGGGTGTCTGTTTCTGGCTCCGGCGATGGAGTCCGCTGATGCCGTGCGCAAGGTGATTCAGCGGTTGAAGCGGGAATTTGTAACGGCTATGTTCCTGCTCGGTTGCAAAAACATTGAACAGTTGCGGAATGCCGAACATCTCATCGAAACGGGTGCAGTGAATTTACCCCTCATTTAACGGGAGAAACGCCGAGTCATAGACTTCGCGGTACTATCAAGCGTGAATTTGGACAGTCCGATGAAACAGTCCGGTGAAATTGATGCGAAGTCTCTGGAAAGCAGGGTGCGCAAGTCATACGAGGAAACATTTTGATGTTTTCCCGTGGCAGCAAAAAGAGGAATGGAAAACACAAAAACTTCTCTGTTTCGGCGATCCGCGAAAGTGCGACCGATTGACTTGGAAGATCGTTTAGGGCACGATGCGAACATGGTTGCGGTCAGTAAAATTCATGCCTGTGTCAGGGAGGTGGCGGAGAAATTCCGTCCGTCGCGGATTATTCTTTTCGGTTTCTATGCGTATGGAAATCCAACAGACGATTCGGACATTGATCTGCTGGTGGTGATGAACCATAAAGGGTGTGCTGTGGAGCAGGCTGCGGCAATCCGTTCGTCCTTGCGGTCAACCTTTCCGATTGACGTACTGGTGCGCTCCCCGCGCAAAGTCCGCGAACGGATGAAAACGGGTGATCCGTTTTTTACGACCATTGTTGAGAAGGGGGAGGTTCTCTATGAAGCAACTGGTGCGTGAAACGATGAATCTAAGATGAAAACCGGAATTGATCAGATCAGTTTTTATACATCGCAGTATTTTCTCGATTTGAAAACGCTGGCGGAGGCGCGCGGCGTTGAGACGGGTAAGTTTTATGTGGGGATCGGGCAGGAGAAGATGGGTATTCCCCCGCCGGATGAAGATATTGTTACGATGGCCGCCAGTGCGGCGTTCCGTCTGAAAGAGCAGGGGGCGCTCGACGGCGTGGAAGCGCTGCTGTTTGCGACGGAAAGCGGAGTTGACCAATCTAAAGCCGCCGGAATGTTTGTGCATGGGCTGCTCAGCCTGCCGCAACGCTGCCGCGTAGTGGAGTTAAAGCAGGCATGTTACAGTGCAACGGCGGCGTTGCGCATGGCGATGGGGCTGGTTGCCATGAAGCCGAAGAGCAAGGTGCTTGTTATTGCCTCCGATGTTGCCCGTTATGAGCTCGGCAGTCCCGGCGAGTCAACTCAGGGTTGCGGCGCAGTCGCATTTACGGTTTCCGCTGATCCCCGGCTGCTGGCCATTGATCCTGAAGCTGGATTTTATGCGGAGGATGTGATGGATTTCTGGCGGCCGAATTATTTGTCCGAGGCGCTGGTGGACGGTAAGTATTCCACATTAGTTTATATCAAGGCACTCAAAGCGGCGTGGGAGCAGTATGCGGAGGAGAGCGGCCGTTTTCTGGGCGATTTCGCCCGGTTCTGCTACCATATTCCGTTCACCCGCATGGCGGAAAAAGCCCATCAGAAACTGGCAAAGGGGATTTCCGATGATGAGTTGTGTCAGAAAATCGGCGAATCTCTGATTTACAGCCGGATTGCCGGGAACTGCTATTCCGCGTCACTTTACGTCGGACTTTGTTCGCTGCTTGATCATGCGGCGGAAGAGTTAAGCGGCAGGCGGATCGGATTTTACAGTTACGGTTCGGGCTGTGTCGGTGAATTTTTCAGCGGCGTGGTGCAAACAGACTATCGAATGGCGCTTTTCACGCAGGCGCATCAGAATCTGCTGGCCGGGCGTACGGAGCTGACATTTCAGCAGTACGAAGACATTTATCACTGCGGGATTCCGACGGACGGAGGAACTTACATCTTCCCGCAATATCGCACAGGCCCGTTCCGCTTTGCGGGAATGCAGCGGCATAAGCGTATATACGGCCGGAGATAGATCTGTTTTATCGGGGAGGTTTTGTTCATGCTCGCTAAAGTTTTTTCAGGTGCCGTTTTCGGAGTCGATGCTTATACAGTGGAAATCGAAGTCAACAGCGGCCACGGCGAACCGAAGACGCTGATTGTCGGTCTGCCCGACACCGCAGTGAAAGAGAGCGAACATCGCGTGGTCACCGCCCTGATCAACTCCGGATTTACGCCGCCGCAGGGCCGCGTAACCATTAATCTCGCGCCGGCCAACATCAAAAAGGAAGGACCGAGTTTTGATCTGCCGATCGCGCTCGGTATGCTGGCAGCGGAAAATGATATTAAACCCGACCTGCTGGATCGCGCCTGTATCATCGGCGAACTGGCGCTTTCCGGCGCGGTGCGCCGCGTGTGCGGCGTACTGCCCATTGCGCTGGCGGCGCGCGACGCCGGGCGCAAAGCCATTATCGTTCCGGCGGAAAATGCCGAAGAAGCCGCTGTCGTGGCGGGCATAAAAGTGTTTGCGGTAAAAAACCTGCGCGAAGCGGCCGATTTTCTAAACATGGAGCTGACGCTGAAGCCGCATGCCGTCGATCTCAACGAAACATTTAATGCGCATAATCAGTATCTTGCCGACTTTGAGGATGTAAAGGGGCAGGAGTATGCCAAGCGCGCCATCGAAGTGGCGGTGGCGGGCGGGCATAATCTGCTGATGATCGGTTCTCCCGGCACCGGAAAAACAATGCTCGCCAAACGGATTCCGTCGATCCTGCCGCCGATGACACTCGACGAAGCGCTGGAGACCACCAAGATTCACAGCATCGCGGGCAAGCTGGGCGCGCACGAATCGCTGGTGGCGACCCGTCCGTTTCATGCGCCGCATCATACGGTGTCGGACGCCGGCCTGCTCGGCGGCGGAGCGCATCCGGTGCCCGGCGCAGTCAGCCTCGCGCACAATGGCGTTCTCTTTCTGGATGAGCTGCCGGAGTTTCACCGCAACGCGCTCGAAGTCCTGCGCCAGCCGCTCGAAGACGGGATTGTAACGATTGCGCGTGCAGCCGCCAGCGTCACCTTTCCCTGCCGCTTTATGCTGGTTGCCGCGATGAACCCGACACCCGACGGCTATTTCCCGGACGATCCGCGCTCCACCTCCACTCCGCTGCAAATTCAGCGCTACCAAAGCAAAATCTCCGGCCCGCTGCTTGACCGCATTGATATTCATATTGAAGTGCCATCCGTGGATTATAAAAAACTGTCCGGACTGGAAAAAGGCGAACCGTCGGCATCGATCCGAAAACGGATTGTCGCCGCGCGGAAAATTCAGCAGGAACGCTATGCCGGCGACCGGCATGTCCACTGTAATTCGGGAATGCAGCCAAAGCATGCGCGAAAATACTGCCACCCGACGGACGATGCCGCGCACCTTCTGAAAGCGGCCGTTGCGGACAAAAACTTCAGTGCGCGGGCCTATGACCGGATTTTAAAAGTCGCCCGCACGATTGCCGACCTCGCCGGGACGGAGCAGATCGGTGCCGAACAGATTGCCGAAGCGATTCAATACCGCACCCTCGACCGTTTCGGGATCTGATTCGATAGATTCTTCTGTCGAAGAATCTATTCAAACGTTGATTGCGGAACCGGACTGTTCCGACGCTTTTGGGTACCCGATAAACACCGGACCTGCTGATTTTCGGTCCGATCAATACAAATCAGATTCCCAGACGTTGCAGAACATCTTCCGGTGCAGCTTGCGGATAAATTGTTCGTTCAGAATGTCTTTCGGACGGGCGGATTCCAGCCAGTCCAGTGCCTCCAGAATATTGTCCTGTTCCCAGCGATCGAGTTCGCTCCGCACGGTGATGTGCGTAAGCTTCAGCCCTTCCGCTTCGCCGGGATC
>JALOTS010000216.1 GCA_025457785.1 Pontiellaceae bacterium
GCAACCCAACAGCACATTCGGATGCGAAACATTGAGATATTCATAGGCGATCGTGGCGGTATCGGAGCGACTTTCAGCGTGCGCGCCGAATCCTGCCGGTGTGGCGTGAGTCATCGGCACTGTCGTCACCAGTCCGGTTCGGCGACCCCTTTTTTTGGCGTATTCAAGAATCGTTTCAAGCCGGGATGCATCGCCGGGTATCCGCAGGCTTAATACATCGTTGCTCACTTTCACGCCCGTGGCCAGCGCTGTCGACCCAGCAGCAGAGTCGGTTATGGAATCCCCGGCTGAAAGGGTGGTCTGTTGAGCGGTGTGCGGAAACGACTCAAAGCAAAGCGGCCCGCCCTTATACATTCCAGCGGCACGAACCTGCTGATAGCCCATGCCGTCGCCAATCATAAAAATGATGTTTTTAACCGGCTCGGCTCCGTAAGCAAAAAACACGACAGGAAGCACGAACGTCAGCAAAAACCATGTCTCTTTTAAGCGGTACTTCATAGTTCAGCAACCTCCGTAAGACGGCCTTATTTCAGTTTTGAAACAAAGCGGGCGATACGGGTCATCGCTTCTTTGATTTCGTCGAGCGAGGTGGCGTAGCAGCAGCGGACGCTGCCTTCGCCGCAGGAACCGAAGGCGGTTCCGGGAACGACGGCCACATTTTCCGCTTCGAGCAGGTTCATGGCGAAGTCGCGGGACGAAAGACCGTATTTTCCAATGCTTGGAAACATGTAAAAGGTGCCGCCGGGCAAAAAGCAATCGACACCCATTTCCTGAAAGGCGGAGTGCATGTAGTTGCGGCGAACGCAATAGCTGTCGCGCATTTCGGCGATGTCGCGCTCCGGATCGCGCAACGCCTCCATCGCGGCTTTCTGGCTGAGAACGGGCGCACAGAGCATGGTATAGGAATGTATTTTCATCATGGCTTCGGTGATTTCAGGCGGAGCACAGGAAAAGCCCATGCGGAAGCCGGTCATGGCCCAGGCTTTGGAAAAGCCGTGCAGATAGACGGTTCGTTCTTTCATGCCGGGAATGGAAAGAAGGCTGACGTGCCGGCTGTCGTAGGTGAGCTCGCCATAGATTTCGTCAGACAAGACGATTAGATCATGTTCGATCGCAAAAGCGCAAATCTCTTCGAGTTCTTCGCGGGAAAGAACTGCGCCCGTCGGATTGGTCGGAAAGTTAAGCAGAAGCAGTCGGGTTTTTGCCGTAACCTTCGCTTCGAGCCGGGCGCGAGTGAGTTTAAACCCGTTTTCAGACGAGGTTTCGACTTTTACGGGAACTCCGTGGGCAAAAATAATCACGGGATTGTAGGAGACGTAGCAGGGCTCGTGATAGAGCACTTCGTCCCCGGGTTCAATTAAAGCGCGAACGGCCAGGTCCATCGCTTCGCTCACACCAACGGTAATGAGAATTTCACTGTCGGGATTATACGTGACACCGGTAATTTTGTGGACATAACCGGAAATTTCCTTGCGCAGTGCGAGCAGCCCGAAGTTGGAGGTGTAGCTGGTAACGCCCTGTTCCAGCGCGGTAACGGCCGCTTCGCGGATATGCCACGGTGTGACAAAATCCGGTTCGCCGACACCGAGGCTGATGACATCGCGGCGGGTGCTCACGATATCAAAAAATTCGCGGATTCCAGAACGCGGGATATCGCGCACATGGGCAGCAATACGATTACGAGATGGAGAGTCGTTCATTTTCATCGGAACCACGCATTAGGACGTCGTTTTTCTTATAGGTTTTAAGCATAAAATGGGTCGCCGTACCAACGACGCCGCCGAGTGGAGAGAGCTTTTCGCTGACAAAACTGGCCACTTCATTGAGGGTTTTTCCGCTGACAAACAGAAGCAGATCGTAACCGCCGGACATAAGGAAAGAGGATCGGACTTCAGGAAACCGGCTGATTCGTTCAGCAATCCGGTTGAAGCCGCCTTCGCGTTCCGCCGTGAGGCGAACCTCTATTACTGCCGTGACAACCGCACTATCGAGTTTTTCTTCATCAATGAGAGTCTGGTAGCCCTGAATGATGCCGGCCTTTTCATAGCCGTCGATCCGTTTGCGTACCTCGTCCGCCGTGGTTCCGAGCAATTTCGCCAGATTTTCGGGACTTTCCTTGGCGTTGTTTTTAATCAGCTTGAGCAATTCGTCCATTTTGTTCTCCTATTGGGAAGCCTGTTTTATAAACGGTTTTCCGGAGCTTGGAAAGCAACTTTGTTGTGATTAAAGGAAACAAAAAAGCGCCCCGCACGGCGGAGCGCTTTCCGACTCTCTTCCGCGTTCGTTTAGAATTTGTAGGATGCGGTAATTCCGCCCCATAGCAAATTATCGGTCTGCTCGATATCATTTGCCACGCCGCCGTCCAGATAGGTGTACTGCAGCAATGCACCAAGGGTGATCTGTTCCGTTAAATCATATTCAGCGGAAATATAAGCATTGTAATCGTTGGCCGCGCCGCTTCCGTTGTCTTCAGTGAAATAGAATTTATTGTAGTTCCGCGTTCCGTAGCCTATTGAACTGCCGATTTCTGCGGAAAACGCATCGCTGATTTCAACGCCCTGCGAGAGAGCAAAGTTTCCATACCATCCGTTTGCTTCGTTGATATCGTAATAGGCGCTGATCACCGGTGTCAGGATGATATTTCCAAGGGTCAGAACGGAGAAAATTTCTTCGGTGTTATCCTTCCCGCTCCAATCGCCGGCGTATTCGTATTTGATGATGCCGACATCCAGATCCACTTTTTCCATGATCAAACCTTCCGGCAGACGGTATGCCAGCTTGAAGTTGTATTCGGTCCAATCATAATCATTGTTGCCGGCCCGGCCTTCAATGTCGTAGTTTCCCCAGACGTTAAAACTGAGCGATCCTTTTGCCGCAGTCATCGAGGGCTGCGCAACCATTCCATTGTTGGCGACAAGCCCGCGCCACACGTAGGCCGACAAAAGGCTGACATCCGCCTGAAGTGTCACTTCGTTTTCCGATGCCTGATCCTGAACCATCACCTCATCCTGCGCAACAACCGCGCCGGCAACCATGCCGGCCATCAAAGACAAAATAATTCTTTTCATAGTATCCGCTCCTCTTTTTTCTGCTCCTTCATCGTTCTTTCTGCACTGCAATCCCTGCAGACAGAATTGATTTGTATCCCGAAGGCTCTATCACTTGCCTTCGTTCGTTGCAATTCCTTTTTGCAAAAAGCATGCTGATCCCGTAAAACAATCCCTGAAACGATCCCTGGTTTCAGACCGGAAATTTTATTCGAAGGGTCCGTCCGAAAAAAACATGCAACTCGATATTGACAGTTGAAACGTTTTTCCATTAATGTTTTCGCGTTTTTTACCATCAGAGCGTTTCCTTAAACATTAACACATGGAGTCGATATGAGTTGTTTAATCAATATCCCGAACATCGGCGAGATTTCGGATAAATCAGGGTTCAAACTGCTGGAACAGACCAGCAACAAGGAATTTTCTGTCGGCAAAAACGGCGTGACCGGTATTGCCGCGACAGGTGACGGTAAAGTGGAGTTTATCTGCTTCGGCGATGAGAAGTCGCTGGCCTTCGTAAAATCGGGTATGGGCTATCCGGCCTATTATCCCATCTTTCCGGTCAAAATGAAAAAGCCGGTCCGGGCGGTCCTGATGGATCTCGACGGAACCAGCGTCCATTCCGAAGCGTTCTGGATCTGGATCATAGAAATGACCACCGCCAGCCTGCTGAAGAATCCCAAATTCCAGCTCGAAGAAGCGGATATTCCGTATGTTTCCGGCCATTCCGTTTCTGAGCATCTGACCTATTGTATCCGCAAATACTGTCCCGAAAAGAAGGTGGAAGAGGCCCGCACCTATTATTTCCAGCACACGCATCATGAAATGAAGGAAATCATGGAAGGGCGCGGCAAACCGAATGCCTTCACCCCGACCCCGGGCATCCGTGAGTTTCTCTACAAGCTGAAAGAACACGACATCAAAATCGGGTTGGTGACTTCCGGTCTGTACGAAAAGGCCTGGCCTGAAATTCTGGATGCCTTCAAGACCTTAGACATGGGCGATCCGAAAGATTTTTACGATGCCATCATCACCGCCGGTTTCCCGCTGCGCAAAGGCAGTCCCGGCACACTGGGCGAGCTCTCGCCGAAGCCGCATCCGTGGCTCTATGCAGAAACCTCACGCGTCGGCCTGGGTATCGAATTCAAAGACCGCAACTCAGTCGTCGGGATTGAAGACAGCGGGGCAGGGGTCTGTTCGATTCGTCTGGCCGGCTTCCCGACCATCGGTATCGGCGGCGGAAACATCATTGAAAGCGGCACGAAAGAACTGTGCTGTCACTATCACGAAAACTTTGAAGAAATCGCAAACACGATTCTCGGTTAATCAGGAAAGCAGGAGAAAAAAATATGAGTAAACAACAGAAACCGCAATGCCATTGGATTTCCAACACGCACTGGGATCGCGAATGGCGCTATTCGATGCAACGCACCCGCCACATGCTGGTCTATATGATCGACATGCTGCTCGACATCCTTGAAAAGGAACCGGAGTTCAACTCCTTCCACATGGATTCGCAGACCATCCCGATGCAGGACTATCTTGAAATCCGTCCTGAGCGCCGGGAACAGGTGATCAAATTTATCAAAGAA
>JALOTS010000217.1 GCA_025457785.1 Pontiellaceae bacterium
GTTTCGGCCAGTACGAACTTATAGATCAGGGCGGTCACCAGCGAAGCCAGCATCATCACAAAAACAACTGCGCCGGACATGCCCAGCGCAGTCTCAACTTTTTTCGACACGCCGAGAAACGGGCAGATGCCCAGAAACTTGGATAACACAAAATTATTAACCAAAATGGCGCCGATTGTAATGGTCAGGATGTCATTCGTCATAAATCCGTCTCCTCCAGTCAAAAAAAGACGGCGCAATTTACGGAAAAAGTTCTTTGGGCACAATCTCTGTGTTCATATTTTTTTCAGACCGCACGTCCGCACGAATCGCGCGCCGTGAGACGGTTCCGCCTGCTGAATGAATTGATTTAAAACCGGCCGGAAAAAAGTGGCAAACCATCCCGGTTTCCTGTAGGCTGCGAACCGTACCAGTGAAATGTCTCTTCCGCGCGGCAGCGCAATTCTGTTCCGGGAGTCTGTTATGAAAAAAGTTCTGTTCAGCATCATGTACCTGTTCATCACCTGCACGCAGGTCTTCGCCGAATCATCCGTCTGGAAAGCCGAAAAGGAGGGCTCAATATTTTATTTGGGCGGGACATGCCATCTTCTGAAGCCATCTGATTTTCCATTGCCGCCGGAATTCGACCGGGCCTATCAGGCATCGGATGCACTGATTTTCGAAACCGACATCGAAAAAATCACGGATCCGGCAGTTCAGATGCAGCTTATAACTCAGACCACGTATGAGGATGGATCAACGGTTGATCAGCATCTTTCCCCGGAAATTTACAAAAAGCTCAGCGACTACTGCGACACTCAGGGAATTCCCCTTGCCATGTTCAGCCGGTTTAAACCATCTATGATTATGATGATTATTCTGACCACGGAACTGTCAAAAATGGGCGTGACTCAAGAGGGAGTCGACCGGTTTTTATACAAACAGGCAAAACAGGATCAAAAGCCCGTGCGCGGTCTGGAGGCCATTGAAGAACAGATCCGCTTCATTGCAAAACTGGGTGAAGGCAGCGAAAACACCTTGATTAAGCAGGCCATTGAAGAGATGGACACCCTGAAACAGGATTATGCCGCGATTGTCCACGCATGGAAAACCGGTAATACGGACGCATTAAATGAATTGATGAACAGTAAAATTAAAACAAAATATCCGGAGATTTATCAGGAATTGATCGTGAATCGTAATCAACGATGGTTTCCCGCAATTGATGCCTGTCAAAAAACACCCGAAACAGAGTTTATTCTGGTTGGCGCAGCACATCTGGCCGGCCCGGATGGAATCATTGAAACTCTGAAAAAAGCAGGGTACAATATCGAAAAACTGTAACCCTCTGCTCCGGGGCAGCCGGACTGCGGACGAAGTCCAAAGCGGCGGAGCCGCAGCCAACGCCTGAGTGCAGAAAAATCACCCGCTGAGATCCGGCGATACGCAGAAATGACAGAACCTTCGAACAAAGGCTAAACTGTCACCCTTCTTCCGACAGGCCGCCGGACCGGGTGATTATGGCCTGCGCAGCCGGAAGAATTGCGCATTGAAATCAAAAAGGATCGTCAGTTCAAAGTTTGTGCCGTTGACCACCGGGCTGCCCGTGACGGTATTCCAATCCGCCGGCACGAGGGAAAAGGTTGATTCCAGACCCCAGTCCAGCGCATTGGTTGGCCAGGCGAGCGTCATGTGTGACGAATCGGTTTGCACGATACGGATCGAGTAAGGGCCGTCGGACGGGCCTTGCGGCGCAACAATGAAAACCGGCGAATTGCTTACACTGATTGACAGCGTATTGCTGCCGGCACTCAATGTGTGCGGATTACCCATGAGATCGTATTCTGTGCAATCGGGAAGATCCAATACGACGGAGCGGGGAACCTGCGAAGTGGTCCAAAGCACGGTAACCGTGTTTGATTCCCGGTTAAACCTCCACCCGTAACACCCGTCCGCTCCGAGCGGAATTTCAACCGGGTTCGAGGCGTTTCCCAGCAAACGGTTTATCGTTGCAACCGCAGCCGCCCATGGACGCGGGTGGCAGTACGGAGTTACGGGGGGATCCACGTCTGTCAGATAGTCTATTCGCCATAACCCGTAGTCCCACAGCGGATCGGCATCGGTCGATACCGCCCCGTGGTGATACACACTCCAGGCCGCGCCTGCACTCATGGCATACAGCGACAAGGATGAAACGTCGGGAACCGTTTTTGCAATCAGAATGTAGCGCGCAAGCAAATTCGCCACGCGCTTCGTCACCTCGTTATCCGGTTCAACATAGTGAAACGGCACCATGTAACCGAATTCGGAGATGCAGATCTCACTCAGTCCATTGGAAAGCGACATCTGAAGATCCCTTGTGGCCGATAATGCCTCCCGGAGTGAAGACCGTTCCGGCATACAGGAATTAAAATTGGATGCCGTAATCTGATAAGTCACATCGCCGTATGCATCCGGCCCGATGATGTCGAAATGCCCCGACAAACCGTTCGTCAACAGTTCGGTTCTGGCGATTTTCCAGAAATTTGTTGTCAAATAGTTTGTGTACAGCTCGGAACTGGACGGAGTCAATCCGACAATTTTGCAGTCCGGATTCACCGCTTTCACCCGGTCATAAATAATCTGCGTCTGCCGGATATACCGGTTCACCTCGTCCTGCCTGTGCCCGGGTGCGGCATAGTTAAATGAGGGCTCGTACTCTTCGCTGACAACCCATTTTTTTACCCGGCTGCCGCACGCGGTTGCGACCGCCTCCACAAAATCGCCGAATTCCATGTAGTATGCTTCCGAGTAAGGGTACTGGTTCGTTTCGCTATTACGCCAGGGCGGCCATCCGAAGGCGTATCGATCCGGCAATAGATATCCTTCAATCTCCAGAGACGACTTCCAAAACGCGCTGCTGGGAAACGCGCTGCTGATAAGCATATTGGTCACATAGCCGCTGGTCCGCCAATTCTGCGGAGCGTATCCCAGCTTAAAAATAATGCCCCTGCTGTTCACGCCGATCCGCTGCATCGCCGGGATCAGTAATAAATGGTCATATGCACCGTTGCAGTTGGCTGAAGTGAAGGAATTGCTCATGCTGACGTTCTCGAAAACGCAACACCCTGTGGCTTTTTGGCAAATCCGGTGCTCGCCTTGCGTCACTGTCGCCCGTATGCAGAACCATCCATGCGCATTGCTTACCATTCCCAGATTGACATTGCGCGTAAAGCTGTTGCCGGGCGCGGGGCTTACCATGAAACTTTCCACGACGGGATTCCCGATCAGGTTGTCATAATAATCCGTGACGGCAAATGTGATATGGATGTCTTGCGTAACAGCGGTTGTGTTTGCGCCGCTTATGGTGACCTGGACACTCTCGTTGTCCCAAAAAAGTCCGCATTCACCCCCGGGGAAGAAACCCGTAATAACAATATCATCGTCAGCATCACTCGCCCCGGCCGGAAAATTGAATCCGGCAACGCTTATGTCATCTCCGCTCAGAAACCCCTCGCCGCCGCCGGGCGGGGCGACCGACGGCTGCCCGGCATGAATCACGGATGCACAAACAACGGACAACAGAACCCATATGAATATGCGTTTCATTTCTGAAGTCTCCCTCCTGATAAGAAATTGCGCAACTCCCGCATTTTTTCCGGAGATTTTACCCGGCCGCCCTCCGGCACTCAATCAGAAAGGCATAACCGGATTGACCGCCGCCGCAATTTTAAACTCCGGAGTTTCCAACAACAGAGCCCGCGTTACGAAAAACGTAAAAACCAGGACAGCAGATCAACACGCAGTTTTATTCGTCATCCATCGCGGAACAGGAGAATGTCATCCAGACTCGTTGCGCCGGTAAGCGCCATCAAAAGCCGGTCGATACCGAGTGCGCAACCGCCGCCGGGGGGCATTTTTTCCAGACACCGGATAAATTCCTCGTCGATCGGATAGACCGTTTTCCCGCGCGCTCTTCTTGCTTCGCCCCACCGCTCAAAACGGGCGCGCTGTTCAACCGGATCGGTCAGCTCACTGTAGGCGTTGGCGATTTCAATGCCGCCCAGATAAAGTTCCCAGCGCTCCGCGACCTTCGGATTATCCGGCTTGAGTCGCGCCAGCGCACAGCATTCAGCCGGATAATCTTTCAGAACCACCGGCGCATCTTTCGGCAAATTCGGTTCAATTTTTTCGACCATGTCGAAATCAAAACGGTCGGCATTGAACTGTTCCACCGGATTCCAGCCGGCAACCTGCTGATAAATTTCTGCAATGGTGAACATTCTGAATTCCGGCTTCGCCGGTTTCCAAACCTTGGAAACCAGTGCCTGGGTGTCGGCGAGCATCGTATGGTAATCGCCCCCGGCCCGGTACCATTCCAGCATGGTGTATTCCGGATGATGCCGGTCGCCGCGTTCGCCGTGACGGAAACATTTGCCGATTTCGAAAATTTTCCGCGCGCCTTGCGCGAGCAGTTTTTTGTGATAAAGCTCCGGCGAGGTCCGCAACCAGCAGTCGCCCGACGGTTCGGCATCGATGTGCAGTTCCATGCAGGGAATTTTCATCCGGATCGGGGTTTCGACTTCGACAAACCCTTCGGAATGAAAAAACGCCCGGATGCTCTGCATCAGGGCGTTTCGAATCTCGATTTTTTCAATCGAAGTCATCAGGCCTTCGAGA
>JALOTS010000218.1 GCA_025457785.1 Pontiellaceae bacterium
GTTACGCCGATCACCTTTGCCGGCAATCAGACTCTCGGCGGTACCGGCGAGATCGTGCTGCCCGATACGTCGTATGGGCGTATTCAGATGGCGAATGTCGCCGAAACGCTCGTCCATGCCGCGGATCACACAATTCGCGGCGCGGGCAGTCTGTTCGCCAACAGCGGAAATCTTGATAACTATGGACGCATTCTGGCGACGGGCACGAAAAGCCTCATTATCAATCCCTATACGCTGTTCCGGAATCTGGAAGGGAGCCTGCTCGGCGGAACGGGAACCTTTGAATTCCCGGATGGCCTTACGGCCAACGCCGGCATCATTTCTCCGGGACTCTCGGTCGGAACGCTGACCATCAAGGGCAATGTGAGTAACGCCGAAACGGCGATCCATCTGTTTGAGCTGGGTGGAGCCGAAATAAGTGAGTCGGACAGGCTGATTGTGGAGGGTACGCTTGCTTTGGGCGGCGAACTTCGTCTGGCGCTGGTCGGCAGCTATATTCCTGAGCCGGAGGCGGAGTTTACCCTCTTGACCGCCACGGCGTTGACCGGAGCGTTCAGCAACGCCATCCCGGAAGCGGGGAGCATTGCCTCCAACGTGGTCACCGACATTGGAATCTGCGATATTGTGTACGACTTCAGCTCTTCGCCAAAGACGGTGAAGGTTACGAATATCCAATCCTCACCTGAGCTTCTGCGGATATTCGGTGTTTCGACAGGGGCCGGTGTAAACCGTATCGACTTCGCGCCTTCCTCGCTGTCATGGATGTATAAACTTCAGTATCGTGTTAACCTTTGCACGGGAGAATGGGCCGATGTACCGGGGCAGGGACCGCGTCCGGGTATTGGACGTCGTGACACGATGATTCATACCAACGACCTTCCTTGCGGCTTCTACCGTATCCTGGGCGAACTCAGCGACAGCCCGTAACCTCAACGGTTCGTTCAATTTATAAGATAGGGTATCGACAGAAAAAGGGTCTCGAAAAAAGGGCAGCCGATGACCGTCCGAAGGACAGGGCTTGACCAACTGGATCAGGAGCGAAGCGTCAATTTCCGATTAGGGCATTTGTCCGGTGCCCTAATCGGAATTTATAGGATTAACCCCTTTTCTATGGAATAACGCCTTGAACGAGACCGTCAGGCCGTTTCACCGGTTTTAACGTCTTCAACGAGGCCGTCAGGCCGCTTCAACGAGCGCAGCGTTTCAACGGTTTTAACGCCTTCAACGAAGCCGCCAGGCCGTTTCACCGGTTTTAACGCTTTATGCATGAAGACGGATACCAAAAACCAATTCGCAATAACCGATAACGAATAACTGTCTTTTTGCAAAAGACTCTTGGCTTGAAAGATTCGTCTGATAAGCTCGCACCGCATTGAACGGGAATTTTTATAACGAAAAAGGGGTCAAAAAAGAAAAAAGGGGTCAGTCCGCCGGATTCATGGAAAGATGATTTTTGACCGTTGATGGGTTTGAGAAGGAGGCTGTAATTTATGGGATTTGAAAACAAAAACAATGAATTAGGCGGACTGATCCCTTTTCTTTGTATAAACCCTTTTAGCAATAACTTACTGCGGAGAACCGAACGACCCTGGCGCATCGATGAACCACTATGAATAACTATTTTTCAACGATCCTGTGTTCTGTTCTGTTTTTGAATGGTTGCGCGATGATCCCCGGTTATGAGCGTCCGGCGATGCCGGTGGCGGGGAACTATCCCGGGGCCGGCGAAAGCAATCCGGAGCTCGCCGCAGAGTTTGCATGGAAAGATGTGTTTGCCGACGAACGGTTGAAGCAACTCATCGGGCTGGCACTGACTAATAATCTCGATCTTCGCGTGGCGATTCTTAACGTGGAGCAGAGCCAAGCGCAATATCGCATTACACGGTCGGCGGTGCTTCCCGACGCGAGTGGCAGCGGCGGTTACACCCGTTCTCGTGCGTCGAGCATCACATCGGAATCATGGCAGGCAAACCTTGGGACGGCCTATGAAGTCGACTTGTTTGGCCGGGTGCGCAGTTTAAACAAACAGGCTTTGGAAAACTATCTGGCGACCGCCGAAGCACAGCGCGGCGCACAGATTTTGCTCGTGGCCGAAGTGGCCGCAGAATATTTCGCCTTACGTGAAGCGGAGGAACAGCTTCAGCTTGCGCAGCAAACGCTGGCGGTGGTACAGGAGTCTTATGAGCTCAACGTATCGACCTTTGCGGCTGGCGCGAGTGATGAATTGGATTTGCGGACGGCAGAAGGGCAGGTTCTAACGGCAAAAATCAATGTGCTGACCTATGAACGACAGCGGGCGCAGGTTGAAAATTCTCTGGTGCTTCTCATCGGCCAACCGCTGCCCGCCGATCTGGCGGCGACTCGGCCGTTTAGCGACCCTGATCTTGTGGCCGACATTCCGGCAGGGCTTCCGTCGGAGCTAATCCTGCGCCGTCCGGACATTCTTGCGGCGGAGCATCGGCTGAAGGCCGCCAATGCAAACATCGGAGCGGCTCGCGCCGCGTTCTTTCCGACCATCCGGCTGACCGCTGCGGCGGGGTCAACCAGTTCGGAGTTCGATACGCTTTTCGGGTCCGGCACCGGTGTGTGGAGCTTTTCACCGCAAATTACCCTGCCGCTTTTTACCGGCGGAAGAAATAGAGCCAATCTCAAATCGGCGAAAACCGGAAAGCTCATCGAAGTGGCCCGTTACCAGAAAGCCATTCAGACAGCCTTCCGCGAAGTAGCCGATGCTCTCGTGATCACGCGCAGTTACGAGCGTCAGGTCGAAGTCGAAGCGGCACGGATCAGTGCGCAGAAACGACGTTATGAACTGACCGATCTTCGTTATCGTCAGGGCGAAGAATCCTACTTAAACCTCCTCCTCGCACAGCAGGCGCTCTACGGCGCAGAACAAAGTCTGATCTCCGTTCAATACAACAAAACCGCCAGCCGGATTGCGCTCTATAAGGCGCTGGGCGGCGGCTGGAAATAACAACCCATGGTACATCCTATGAAACGTCATTCTGCAAATCTGTTACCGCCATGCATTGCGGGGCTTGTTCTATTGCTCATGGTTGGCTGTAAGCCGTCCGGAAAAAACTCGGCAAAATACGAAACCACACCTGTTTCCCGTGGACGGATTGTCCAGCATGTGACCGCCAGCGGAACACTGGATGCTGTTGTCAGCGTTGATGTCGGCAGTCAAGTTTCGGGGAAAATTATCGCCCTGTATGCTGACTACAACTCACCGGTAAAGAAAGGACAGCTTGTTGCGGAAATTGATCCAACCCGTTATGGTGCCGCTTTGTGTCAGGCCGAGGGCCAGCTCGCCAGTGCTCAGGCCGATGTGACGCTCAAACGTCAGAATCTGGAAAGGAAGAACGTTCTTGTTCCTTTACGGGCGGCATCACAACTGGATCTGGATGAGGCGGTCGCCGAACTGGTCAAAGCGGAGGCGATGGTTACCATTCGGCAGGCTGCGCTTGAAAGCGCAAAGGCGGATCTGAACTACTGCAAAATTACCGCCCCCGTTGACGGAATCGTGATCGCCCGGAAAGTGGATGTCGGCCAGACCGTGAATGCCGCCATGAACACTCCGGTATTGTTTACCGTTGCGCAGGATATCACCCGCATGAATATCGAAGCCTCCATTTCCGAGGCAGACATCGGCCAGGTAAAGGACGGGCAATCCGTAGATTTCACAGTCGATGCGTTTCCGGACGAAGTGTTTACCGGAAAGGTAACTCAGGTGCGGAAAGCACCCATCACACAACAGAATGTTGTCACCTATGAAACCATCATTACAGTGGACAATCCTGAGCAGAAATTATTTCCCGGCATGACGGCCAATGTTTCCATTCTCGTGGCGGATCACAACGATGTTCTGAAAGTCCCCAACGTTGCGCTACGCTATACCCCCCCGGAAGACGTCAACTATGAGCAGATCATTTCGACTAATCTGAACCGCAATCAGCGCATGATCTACTCGCCGGGAAGTGATGGCGAAAAGCTCAACCCGATCATCGTCGAGATAGGCATCACCGATGGCGTCGATACGGAAATTCTATCCGGTTCCGCCGAAGGCACTGCCATTGTGACCTCGACAACAAAGAGCGGCTCCGGCAATTCGCAGAAATAGTCAGTGCCATGAACAACGCACCCCTCATCCAGTTGATTGACCTCACCAAGACCTATCAAACCGGTAGCGTCGAGATGAAGGCTGTGCGCGGTATTTCGCTGGAAATTCATTCTGGCGACTTCGTGGCGGTGATGGGCGCGAGCGGTTCAGGTAAATCGACCTTGATGAACATACTCGGCTGTCTGGATCACCCGACAAGTGGAGACTATTTGCTGGACGGGACTGCTGTCAGCGGGTTCGGCCGCAAACAGCTCGCCGATCTGCGCAACCGGAAGATCGGGTTTATTTTCCAGAATTTTAATCTGTTGCCCCGCACGTCCGCACTGGAAAATGTCGAGTTGCCGATGCTGTATGCTCTCCCGGCCGTTCCGCATCGCGAACGGCGGCGGCGCGCAATCCAAGCACTGGAAAATATCGGCTTGAGCGACCGGCTCGACCACCCTCCCAGCCAGCTTTCCGGCGGGCAGCAGCAACGTGTCGCCATAGCCCGCGCGCTGGTAAACCGTCCCGGG
>JALOTS010000219.1 GCA_025457785.1 Pontiellaceae bacterium
TTCCCAATCCAAGGTTCCGCCCAACTCAGCTTCAATTGCAGATTGATCCTGTTTTAACAGATTAAAAATGATGAGCCTGTCTTCGACATTATTGATCTGCAAGCAAACCGAAATCCGCCCGACCTGAGTATTAAGGAGACCGGCGATGTGCGCTTTACTGGTTCCGATACCAAAGTTCATCCAATGACAAGCCGCAGGGTTTGGCGGACGAATCTCGACGTTGTTTTCCAGCAGGTATTCCCGGAAAGCCTGCCAAAATGCAAACTTCAACTGATCCGTTGGGGGTAAGGTCGCATCTTCCGTAATTTTTGTTGTGCCACCTTTGCCTTTGGTCCACTCGACTCTAAACCAAAGAAGCTAATATTTTCCCCTGTAATCTCATTCAACCAGTCAAGCGCCGCCCGATGTTCATCTGTAAAACGTTTGGCAACCCAGACAATAGTCACGGCACTGAGTCCGGCGGCGTAGGTTATGATCTGCCCGAGATGATTGTGATCGGTGCGTTCAACCTGATTCTCGACCAACACCCAAGAATCGCTGGCTGTTTCCTTGCAGAGAATATCTGCACGAAACGGACCGACATCTTTCTCAACCGCTTCAAGCTCCAATTCAAGGCCGATGGCATCGCCCAGCAGTTCGAGGTTTTCTTCGCGGGCCAGCCACGGCGTAAAATCCTGCGCCTCTGACTTCCACACATCCCGCAATTCGACTTTTTTCAATCGTCCGAGGTTCATTCCAAACTCCCAATCCAACGTTTTCTAAAATTCATCGTCCCCGGTTTTTGGTTTTTATGTGCGTCCAACTTCAGCTCAAACCGCGCCGCAGAGTGTGAGCATGACGGCTTTCTGGGCGTGGAGGCGGTTTTCGGCTTCGTCGAACACGACGGATTGCGGGCCGTCGATGACTTCCGCCGTCTGTTCCGCGCCGCGCAGTGCGGGCAGGCAGTTCATGAAGATGGCATCCGGTTTGGCGTGTTTCATCAGTTCCGCGTTGACCTGATAGGGCGTGAACAGCTTGATCCGCGCCGCTTCTTCCGTCTTGGGAATGTGGTAGCTCATCCAGGAGTCGGTATAAACGATGTCGGCCTCTTTGATCGCTTCGACCGCATCATCGGTAACAACCAGTTCGCTGCCGGATTCCTGCGCGAACCGCATACAGTCTTCGGTCACTTCGACGGCGGGCATCTGCTCTTCAGGCGAGCCGACGCTGATGTGCATTCCGAGTTTGGTACAGCCCTGCATGAGCGAATGGGTAACGTTGTTATAGCCATCGCCGAGGTACGCCAGTTTGAGTCCTTTGAATTCGCCTTTCTTCTCCCGGATGGTCTGCAAGTCCGCCAGAATCTGGCAGGGATGCCCTTCATCGGTGAGCGCGTTAATCACCGGAATCGTGGCATATTCGGCCATTTTTAAAATGTCTTCGTGATGAAACAGACGAGCCATGACGATATTGCACATGCGGCTGATCACTTTGATCGAGTCCTCGATGGTTTCTTTGCCGCCGCCCATGGGCGAGGTGCTCATGTCGTAGTGAATGGCGTGTCCGCCGAGCTGGGTCATGCCGATTTCAAACGACAGCCGGGTGCGCAGGCTCGGCTTTTCAAAAATCATCACAAGCGTTTTCTGCTTCAGGGCTTTGCGATAGGTTTGAGGATTGGCCTTTACCTTGTCGGCCAGATCCAGCACCTCGAGAATTTCCTGCGCACTCCAGTCTTTCAGGGAAATGAGGTGTTTCATAGCTGATGCTCCCTGGAATAGTCAATAATCGCCCCGTCGTGCTTGAAAATGGTCAGCATGAGCGCCGCACGGATCCACATGCCGTTGCGCACCTGCCGCCAATAGACGGCGCGCGGGTCGCTGTCAACGGCGGGGTCGATTTCGAGACGGCGCGGCAGCGGGTGCATAATCACGGCGTGTTCCCCGAGAATATTCAGATGCTCCCTGGTGAAATGGTAAGCGGCCGTATTGACCCGGCTGCTCTCGTTGTTTACATCCCATTCGTCCTGAATGCGGGTCATATAAATGGCATCCACTTCCGGAATCACTTTTTCAAAGTCATAACTGATTTCGTACGGCATGCCCGCCGCATCCAACTGGCCAAGAATATCCTCGCCGATCTGCAGTTCCCTGGGCGCGACAAAATAGGCTTTAACGCCCTGATATTGTGTCAGCAGCCACGCCAGCGACCGGACGGTGCGCCCGCGTTTCAGGTCGCCGACAAACGCGATCTTCTTCCCGTCAATGCCGTCGGTATGTTCAAAACTGCGGGCCAGCGTATAGATATCGAGCAGCGCCTGCGTCGGATGCTGATCTTTACCGGAACCGGCGTTGACCACCGGCACCGGGCGCGAAATATTGGAGAGCATCCAGGCGATCCGTTCGGCAAAGCCGCCGGCGGGATGGCGCATAATAATCAAATCGGCATAGGAACTGAACGTCCGCACGGAATCCTCCGGCGACTCGCCTTTCATCTCGCTGGAGGTCGAGCTGTCGCGCACGTTCATTGTTTGCATGCCGATGATCTGGCAGGCGGAATAAAATGACAGATAGGTGCGGGTTGACGGCTGGGCGAAATAGAGCATGGCCCGTTTTTCAAAGAGCTGTTTCTGCAGAAAGGCGCTGCCCTCGCGGGTTTTAGCAATCCGGCGGACATCCGTCGCCAGGGAACAGAGTTCTTCGAGCATCGGGCGGGTGAACTGCTGCGCCGTCAGCACATGAAACGACCGCCCGTTTTCGGTCATATACGGCGCCTTTGTCATCGCATCCATCGAGGAAAACTCATCCCATGAAATCTGTCTCAGTTTGTTCTTCATTCGACCTCCGTTTTAATAACTGTCCCTATATGCCATTTTTTCCACCGTTTGGAAACAGGAAGATCAAAAGAAGAACGGGAAGAAAATACGCGGTGAATGAAGCACACGGCGAATTACCCTTCGAACGAAGGTTCTAAAAACTGACGGAGGCCCCGACGTACGGCCCGTTCAGGTCGTGGCCGACCCCTTGAATCCAAATCCAACGGTACCCGCCGCGAAACTGGACAAAGCGCCATCCAAGGCTGGCGGACAGATCATAATCGCCGATCGTACGTTCCTGCGGAGAGTACCACGCCGGACGGAACTCAAACCCGATCCACTCGGCAGGATAAATTTTAATCACCACCGCAGCCGCCCAGCTTGAAAACTCCGAATTGCCCCGCTGCTGCATCCCGCCGAGACCCATGCCGATTTCCCACCAATTCTGACGGGTATCCGTCGCCTCTTCGCCGCCGACGCGAATCATACAGTAATACTGACCGACCTCCAGTTCATCGGATGGATTCTTTTCGACATAACGGGTATGGCGGCCCTGAAAGGCGAGCAGTTTGTACCCGGCCTCCAGCCGGACATCGTCCGCCATCAGATTTGCATTAAGATATTGCCAATTATAATCTGTCCGCACATAGGGCAGCGCAGGAACACCCAATGAATGAACCATTGCATCCCATTCGTTCGTGCCGCCGTCTCCGGATCTGTATCGCGCCGGATCATCATCCCTGCGGTAATACGGAAATAAAAAAAACGGGGACCAGAAGCCGTCATAATAATCATATCCATGAAAACGGGGCGGACGGGACGGCGCCGACGAACCGGATCTTTTCTTCCCCGCCGATGCCTCAAAATCATCCAACTGCCCGCCGACCGCCTGCAGGACAAAAAGTCCGGACACCAGAAAGAAGACCAACCCCAAAAAACCGGAACCTGCTGTTTTTCTTTCGTTCATTTTTTTCTCCATATTCTGCTTCCAGCGGCAGGAGAAAGACTGCCCCTTTTTTCCAACCGTTGGAAGCACTTTTTACAAGTCCGCCGAACCGCCTTTTTTTCAGGAAACAAGGTTCTGCTTGTCGAAGAAAAATAAAAATGTAATATGCGCCCGCTATGATTAAACCAAATAGAAACGTATGGCTCTGGTGGATGGCGGCGGTATCCCTTTCGATCGGAACTGCTGTTTATTTTGTTCTTAAACCGATCACCTATGATGTGCAGATCCAGCGCTTCCGTTCAATGATTCTGATCGCAGGAATCTTTGTCGCGGGACTTTGCGTCATTATCGGCACATCCCGTCGATGGTTCGGAAAGGATCTGTAGATCTCTCCGCCCGGAAAAATCCATTCTTTTTCCGCAGCCTGCAATCGAGGCGCGGTTCCTTTACGGTCCGTGAACGATTCTACTTTTTGCCGAGGTCGCACAGGTTGCACCGGCGGCAATCCAGACCGGGCGCGGACCACGAACGGCCCGCCTTTCTGGCCTTGCGCTGATTGTTCCAGTTGATAATGCCAAGCAGAATGCCGAGCAGGATAAAAGCGCCGGGCGCCTGACTCATCAGCATGAAGGGCTGTGTCCAGCCTTCAATCAGTTTGATTTCAAACAGCGAACCGGTGGACAGCAGTTCCCGAATGCCGCCGATCAGGGTGAGCGACAGGGTAAATCCAAGGCCCATGCCAACCCCATCCACAATGGAGGCCAGCACACCGTTCTTGGAGGCAAAGGCTTCGGCGCGTCCGAGCACGATGCAGTTGACCACGATCAGCGGAATGAAAATACCCAGCGCCTCATAAATCGCAGACGGGGCATAGGCCTGCAATAACAGGTCAACGACAGTCACAAAGGCGGCAATGACGACAATATAACAGGGAATCCGCACTTTTTTCGGCACGACGTTGCGGATGAGCGAAATCACCGCATTGCTGCCGATCAGCACAAACAAAGTCGCCAGCCCCATACTGCATCCATTGATGGCATTGCTGGTGACGGCCAGCG
>JALOTS010000220.1 GCA_025457785.1 Pontiellaceae bacterium
ATGCCCATCGAAAGCAGCGCGCAGATAAAACCCGCCGCCGCGCCGGATATCACCGTTCCGGGTTTGGCAAAATATTGAATGGCTGAATTGGCGACCGCCCCCTGCCAATAGGTGGCCAGCCCGAAAATCAGCAGCCGGGTGTAGCCGGTTCCCAGCCAGGCGCCGATCAGCGAACCGGCCAGAGCAATCACGCCGCCCTCCAGCAGAAAAAGTCTTTGGACAGCGGACGGCTTCCAGCCGGTCGCCAGCAAAATACCCATCTCCTCCGCGCGCTGCTGAATGCCGAAAACAAACAGCAGGCCGGTCAGCATCAGCGCGGCCACGATCAGAAAAAAACTCATGCCGACAAACAACTGCCCGAAGTCCATCGCGTGATTCACCGCCGCCAGCGCCTGCGCGCGCACCGGCTGAAAAACATAGCCGGCCGCCGCCGGATTGAATTCTTTTTTAAACATCAACGTAGGACAGGCTTCCAGCCTGCCTGTGCACGTATCGGGTGGTTCCTCCGCTGACAGGCTGGAAGCCTGTCCTGCATTCCACCGCACAGAGGTCAAATTTCCGAACCGATTCGACCACATCGACTGACCGGCGGCCAGCGAAACGATGGCCTTCGGGGTCTGCCTGTAGCGGTTCCAATAGGCTTCATTGGCCGGATCGTTCAACTGCTTTTCGTCCATCGGAATTCCCACGTCCCAATCCGCGCAGCGATCCACATCGGTCAGACCGGGAAATGCCGGAGCCAGCTCGCTCTCCGGTTCCAGCTCGTTCATTTCAACAATCCGGCGCACGGTAAACGTACGGTCATGCGCAGCAAACCGGTTCGAGGGCAGCAGTTCGAAATAGTTCATCGTAACGGAGTCGCCCGGTTTCGCGTCAAGCTCATCCGCCAGCCAGCGGTTGAGAATAATTTCATCGTCGAGCAACCCGCTGTTTTCGCGGGCCAGTACAAACGAATAGGGCGTCGATTTCTGATCGGTGGAAATGGAATTCACCAGATAAGTCAGCGTTCCTTCCGCGCCGGGAATCGAAAGCGCCGCACGCGCCGCTTCCGGCTCCAGATAAATTGAATCAGACTCTAACTGCACCTGTCCGCCCTGTCGCCGGAAGCGAAAACCGAAGTCGGAAAAATCCCACACCTTCGAAGGTATGGGATTGGGGTTTCCAATGCCGGTCAGCAAGAGGTTGGCTTTCCCCGCCAGCTCCGTCCGCTCTTCCAGAGTTTGTAAATTTACAAACGCGTTATAAGGAACCACCTGATTCGCCGACAGACTGAAGCGCCCGAGTTCGTCGTCAGTGAGAATGCGTTGCACCGTAAACCGCGCGCGAACTGTTCGATCTTCTTTTTGTGCGGCGAGCGGTGCGTCGCCGGGCAGCAGTCCCGGCTTTTCAATCCGCAGAGAAATTTCATCACCGACCCGAACATCAAGCGCCGTTGCCAGCTTTTGATTCAGCGCCGCTTCGTTTTCCGATAATTGGAAATTCATGTCGGCGAATTTCCAAAAATTGGAATCGCAGCCGATGACCTGCACCCGGTTGATCTGCTTTTCATCCGTAATGGCCATGCCGCGCAATTGCAGTGCGGCCGCCGCATCGGGAGAAATCCGTTTCGCCAGGTCGGCGGCAAAAAAGCGATTCGGCGTCTGCATGGCGAAGTCAATTCCGCCCAGCCGCTGCAACGCAAACTTGCGCAGCGAGCCGTCCACCGAGTCACCCACCAGCAGCGAGCCGGTCAGCACCGCAGCCGCCAAAATGGTTCCCAGCAGCACACCCAGATGGCTGCGCCAGTAAAACCGCAGACTGTTTGAAATCAACTTTCTCATTCCGGTTTTAAGATCCCGTTTTCAAGCGTCAAAACCCGATCCATCTTTTCCGCCAGAGGCTGCGCATGCGTCACCATGATCAGCGTCAGCTTTTCCTCGCGGTTGAGTTCCAGCAGGAGCTGTACGAGCTGATCGGCCCCGTCGCGACTCAGCGAGCCGGTCGGCTCATCGGCCAGCAAAAGCTGCGGCTGATTGATCAGCGCCCGCACGACCGCCACCCGCTGCCGCTCGCCGCCCGAAAGCTGGCCGGGGCGGTGATGCAGCCGTTCGGACAGCCCTACCCGATCCAGCAGACGCAGTGCCCTTGCCTCGGAATCAACGGCTTGTTGATTAACCCACGTCGGCACCAGCACGTTTTCCAAAATGGAACATTGAGGAAGCAGATGATGCAGTTGAAAAACAAATCCGATGCGGCGGTTGCGAAACTCCGCCGTTTCATCCGCACTCAAGGTCAGCAGATTGGTTCCCGCAAATTCCAGCGTGCCGGCATCAGGCCGCTCTAACGTGCCGATAATATTCAGCAACGTACTCTTTCCGCAGCCGGACGGCCCGGTGATGGCCACGCTCTCGCCCGGTTCAACGGCCAGATCGACGCCGATCAGCACCGCCGTTTTTTCGTCGTACTGCTTGCAAACCCGATCCAATTTTAAAAACACACTCATCGCCGCTCCTTCCTCCCGAAAACAAGACTTCAGCCCTGCTTTGTATAAATCGATTCTACCGATTCACCCAATGAAGAGGAAAGCCTCATCTCCTTTATTTAACTTCGAATAAACCAGCGGGCTGTGTTGCGGGCAGAGTGACAGGACGCAAACTTTATTCTCAATATTCCGCCATTCCCGTATTCCGTTCGAATAAAAAATCTATTTTACAATTCATAAAAAATGTTTTACAAGGCTTGCGCGGTGTTTAGACAGACTTTTTATGACGGAGCGGAGATTCTCTTCGTTTTAAAGAAGTTTAAATCAAACCGGAAAGGCCGGATATGAAACGGTGTAAAAAAAGATGGAGCCGGCAGCTCAGTTTGTTCGGCCTCGGCGGGTTCTTTTTTCTAAGCATTGCCGCCGGTGCGACGACGGCCGAAAAGGAGGGCTTTGCCGTGATTGCTGGCAGTCAGCGCGACACAGGCGGCTGGACGGTACGGGAACTGCGCGATGTGTTCCTCGGAAACAGAAAAAGCTGGCCGAACGGCGATAAAATCACTCTGGCCGTTCTGCATCAGGGCAGTGTGCATACCGCGTTTCTGACCTCCATAACCGCCAAAAGCGAACAGCAATATACGCGCTACTGGCGGCAGCTTGTCTTCTCAGGCAAGGGAACCATGCCGAAAATCTTTGATACAGAGGAGGCTCTGCTGGAGTTTGTAAAAAAAGAACCCGGTGCAATCGGATGCATCGGGCTTGCGCTGGCGGATTCGACCCCCGGACTAACCATCATTTATAAGGAGGAAGTGAAATGAAATCGAAACCATTACATTTCAGCATGGGCCTGATGCTGTCAGCCGCACTATCCTCCAGTGTGACCGCCGTGGAGTTTCCCGCTGATGTCCACGGCTACGTTTCGCAGGGATATCTGATCAGCACTGAAAACAACTATATCGAAGACAGCCGGCAAGGGACATTTGACTTCCGGGAATACGGAATCAACGCATCGGTTAAACCGTTCGATCGTCTGACATTCGGCGGGCAGATTGCGGGCCGGGAATATGGAAGCGTTGGAAACGACGCGATCTACGTTGACTGGCTGGCGGCGGATTATTCCATCTGGGACGCACTCGGCATCCGGGCCGGACGGATGAAAGTCCCCTACGGTCTCTACGGAGAGACCCGTGACATTGATTCCCTGCGTACGGAAGCACTGCTTCCGCAGGGTGTTTATTCCGAATTCATCCGGGAATATTACAACTCCATGGATGGTGTGGCAGGGTACGGCCACGTTCCCTGCGGCCCCGTCGGGGGCTTGTCCTATCAGCTCCAATACGGCGAGCGCAACATGGATGCCGAGAACGGAGACCTGAGACGTTTTATGGCCTCTGACGGCTTCTTCCCCGGATCTTTTGATCAGGAAGGCCATGTCGTCGCCGCATTAATCTGGGATACGCCGATTGACAACCTCCGGCTCAAAGCAACCGGTTCAGACGGTGCCTACGAAATGGACGGAACATTTTCGAAAAATGAAGACCTCCACAACTATGCTCCCCTCATATTCCCCCCCGGTACACGTTATCATTTTACAGGAACGCTGCATGCGGAAACAAAGACGGATTTCTCCGGTGTTCTTTCGGCAGAGTACAGCCCCGGGGACTTTGTATTTTCCGCTGAGTATATGAGGGGAAAGGCAGAATATTTTTTCACATTAGATACAGATCCTAATCTTTACGGCATTTCCCTTCCCGATTTCCCGGTTGATCAGGATTATTCCGGGTACTATCTGCGCGGGGAATATCGCATCAACGACCGTTTTTCAACTGCGGCGGGATATTCACTGATGAAACACAGGCAGGTGGCCATATTTGGTCCGATGACCCTGATAAAAGATGTCGAACAGCAGGATGTTTCCGTTTCTCTGCGGGTGGATTTAACGGACAACCTGATTCTGAAGCTTGAAGAGCACCTACTGCAAAACGACGGCGGAAGCCTCTTCCCGATGGAAAATCCACAGGGAATCAAGGAGTACTCGACTCTTACGGTGGTCAAACTTTCCTTCATCTTTTAATTCCCCCGCAGACATCGTCCCGACTTGCACGAACGGAACAGAAGCCCCGGATGCGGGGTTCCTGATTTCCGTGTCGTTTTTCACCGTTCAG
>JALOTS010000221.1 GCA_025457785.1 Pontiellaceae bacterium
GCCGGCCGTATCCAGGCGGTTGCTCTGATCGGTACGGACAATCGCCTCATCGGCCCAGCACCAGAGAATGCCGCCCGCGCCGTATTGCGAAGCGCGAATTGCATCCCAATAGTCTTCTAGTCCGGCGCCGAGACCGCCATCGTACAGTCCATGCAGAAATTCGGTCGGCAGACAGATGTCCGGTCCTTTCAGCATGTTCACCAGCATACTGTAAGCCGGGTAATGTTTGGTCTCGATTTCGCTGAACAACGCCCACGGATGAATCACCGGACGTTTCTGCGGATCGTACAGATGAAAGTCGCCGTCAACGTCCAGATTAAACCCGGCTTCATTGCCGTTCGCCCACATCAGCAGCGACGGATGATTACGATCACGCTCAACCAGTTCCTGAATTAATTTCCGTGCGGTCGGGGTATCGATCCACGGCTTCTGCCAGGTACACAGTTCGTTGATAACAAACAGCCCCAGCTCATCGCATAGATTCATGAAATACCGGGAGGGCGAAACGTGCGACCGGACAAGATTCGCGTTCATCGCTTTAATGGCGAGAGCAGCGGCACGTTCATCTTCCGGATCCGGCGCGCGGGCTTTTTCGGGATGAAAGCTGTTCCGGTTGATCCCTTTGATAATCATCTTTTTCCCGTTCAGATAAAGCCCGTCGCCGGGACGAACCTCAAACGTGCGGAAGCCGAACCGCTCGGTAATCTCATGCAAAACCGTATCCCCTCGCATCAAAGAAAGCCGAACGCGGTAAAGATTCGGATGCTCATCCGACCACAGGCGCGGATTATCGAGCTTCGTTGAGAGCCGTACCGGTTCTTTTTCTCCGGAGAACCGCACGCGAACCGGCGAACCGGCGGGAACCCCGTCAAGCGTCTCGAGCTGCGCGGTGATGCCGTCAGGCATCTCCGCCCCTTCGCCGGTCTGGGTAAAAACATCGACCTGAAAGCTGCCGTCGGCACGGGCATCGATTGCGCAGCGATCAATAAAACCCGGGGGAAGCACCTCAAGATAAACGGGACGGAAAATACCGCCGAACACCCAGAAATCCGCTTTGCGCTCCGCCTGCTCAAGGCTTTCATTGGAAGAACATTTCGACACAGTGACTTCGAGCAGGTTTTCCTGTCCGTACTTCAGCAAATGCGAAACCGGCAGACGAAACTCGTACCAGGCTCCCTGATGCACCGGCCCGGCGGAAGCGCCGTTCAGTTTCACCTCGGTATCGGTCATCGAGCCTTCAAAAACGATTCGGACGGTCTGACCGCTCCACTCCGCAGGGGTCTGAAAACGGCAGCGATAGAGCCCCTGCTCATCGTGTTTATCTTTATCGTGGCCATAGTTGTAGTTGCCGAAGCCGTGCTGCTCCCAGTTTGACGGCACAGGAATCGTTGTCCACTCGCCGCTCTTGCGCCCTTTTGTGCAGAAAAACTCCCACGGCACCGCGTCAGACGGACCGGTGCCTGAAAGATAATGCCGAACCGTCCCGGCGGTCTGCGCCGGACTGAACGCCGCCGACAGACCGCTTATAAAGAAAGCAATCCATGCTTTACCGATTTTCCGCATAGCTTAGGGGGTTTCTCTGATCTGTTTAAGAAGACTGCGCACTTCCGGGTTTTCCGCGTTTTCGAGCATCGGGGCCACCTTGGCGGCAAAGGCGGCGACATCCACCTCATAAACCGTCACACCTTCCGCTTTCGCCTTTTCCAAGGCCTCCGCCGTCTGTTTTTCCCAAAGTTCCCGCTGGTACACGGCTGATTCCCCGGCGGCCTGCGACACCCAATCCTGCACGTTGGGATCCAGCGTATTCCAGATCTTCGTGCTGATCAGCAGCATATCGGGAACAAGGGTGTGGCCATCGAGTGTAAAGTGTTTGCAGACTTCATAATGTTTATTCGACATGAAACTCGGCAGATTGTTTTCCGCGCCGTCCACCGCCCCCTGCGCGAGGGCGGAATAAAGCTCACCCCATGCGATCGGAGTCGGCGCGGCGCCCATGGCTTTCACCATTTCAATGGCGGTCGCGCTGTTCTGGACACGGATTTTCAGTCCTTTCAAATCATCCGGAACACGAACCGGTTTGTCTTTGGTATAAAAATTACGGCTGCCCGCATCATAATAGCAAAGGCCCCGGAGAAATTTTTTCTCACCCTCCTGAAGCAGTTTCTGCCCGATTGCACCGTTCAGCACCTTCCAGTAGTGGCCGGTATCACGGAAAACATACGGCAGACCGAAGACCGACATCACCGGAATAAAATTTTCCATAGCCGCCGCCGACGTTTTGGTCATCGCCAGCGAACCGTTCTGCAACTGTTCAATGCACTGAACCTCGGAACCGAGAACGGAGCCGGGGTAAATATCCATCGTGACGGTGTTTCCGGAGAGCTGCTCCAGACGCTGCTTCATAAACACCATCGCCTGATGCACCGGATGGGCCGTATCCAGTCCGTGTCCAAGCTTGAGGACTTTCTGTCTGGAGACACTGACAGCGTTCTCTGCGGAACCGCCCCGCAAAAACAATGAAAACCCGACAAAAGAAAGCAACGTTCCGACAAGCATTCCGCCGATAAAAAAAGAAGTCGTTTTTTTCATGAAGTTCCTAAATTAAACCCGGTTTTACTGTTTCAGAAAACGCATGTTGTACTACTTCAACCCATTAAGGGCAACCTATTATCCGGGCGCACAAAAAAAACCAACATTCCGGCGTGCGCAAGCACACCGGAACATTGGTTGAACCGAACCGAAACATCCGCTCAAACCGGCGGACCGTTTTCTCTTCAAATTCCAGCGGCCCTGGCTTTATCAAGTTTGTCCTGAGAGGCCCACAATCCTGCCGAAGGAGTACTGATAAAGAAGACCTCTTCGCCGTCAGGCATCGTATTCCAGCCTTCATTCATCGTTTCCGGATTATACCGTTTCAGCGCGTCGTTCAAATCGGCATATTCATAATTCACCGACTCGATGTCCCTGCGGGTAAGTTTTCCGGGCGCATACCGGATGGTAAAGCGTCCTTCCGACGAACCGTGCAGCAGATGGGCGGCGCCATGCGCCAGCGCCTGCATATCGGCCTGTGTCTTGTACAGCTCCATCACCTTCGGCGTTCCGCAATAGCCATACTTCCGGATCAGATCATCCACCTCTTTCTGTTCTCCGAAACGCTCCACGCCCGGGGCGATAATCAGCAGCTCGCCGCCGTCCGCCATCGCCATGCGCGTCCGATAGACCGCCTTGTTGGCAACCCAGGTTGCGCGAAACTCATCCGCCTGCATCACCGCCACGATTTTTTTAACGGGATGATCGAAGACGGTGATGTTCTGTTTGCGGCTTGCCTCCGCCGCCATGCGGTAGGTATCCACATCCTCGCCGACGTACACCCCGGTGTGGACGAGCCGGTTTTCTTTATTCCGCTTCATCGTCACCATCATGTAAACATCCGGAAGATTCCCGAGGAACCTCTCCTCAGCCCAGTTATAACAATCGCGCAGCGGTGTCATCAGGTTTCCCAGATTGTTTTCAATCCCGTACACTCCGGCCGCCATATGCGATGCGCAGATCGTTTCCTTTCCGCCCAGACCGATAAAGTAATTCTTGTTATGATTCGCGAAACCGAGCACTTCATGCGGAACCACATGGCCGATATTGATAATCAAGTCCCAATGTTCGGTCACGGTCGAGGTGTTGAGATCGACCGGAATATCCCAGGAAACCAGTCCGCCCGTACTCTTCGCCACTTGAGAGGCGGGAACAACGCCCATCCGCGTCACCCCGTTCCGCCAATCGTGAGCATGAATACATTCTTCCGGAATCGAGCCGAACATCCAGCGGTTATCGGCTTCCGTATGCGGCACATGCTGTCCAAGCGTTGGAATCACATGCACTTCGCAGGTGTCTTTCAACAGCTTGTAAAACATTTCGGTAATCCAGCCGGCACCGCAATGAGCCCGCGTAATATCCGGCGGAAGAAGCAGCACCCGGCGGAGTTTGCATCCCCGCCGCGCACCCGCCTCATCCAGCACCCGCTGACACATCGCCTCGATTTCCTTGCGAGAAATCGATTCACCCTCTTTATAAAACCACGGCATATCTCCGCTCCTTTTGTATCAGATAAACGTTAAACAACATAGGTCGAAGCGGACGTATCGCCCCCGCGTCCGGTCCAGTTGGTGTGGAAAAACTCACCGCGCGGTTTGTCGAGACGCTCATAGGTATGTGCGCCGAAATAGTCGCGCTGCGCCTGGAGCAGATTGGCCGGAAGACGGGCTGAACGGTAGCCGTCATAATAAGCCAATGCCGCACCGATCGCCGGCATCGGGATGCCCAGTTCAACAGATTTAACAATCACACGGCGCCAGGAGGCCTGCGCATTCTGAACCGCATCTTTAAAGAACGGGGCGAGCAGCAGGTTGACCAGATTCGGATCGGCATCGAACGCTTCTTTGATCCTGCCGAGGAACACGGACCGGATGATACAGCCGCCGCGCCACATCAGCGCAATCCCGCCGTTGTTCAGCCTCCAGCCGTACTCTTTGGCCGCTTCGCGCATAAGCTGATAGCCCTGTGCATACGAAACAATCTTGGAGGCATACAGAGCCTGCTTAAGATCGGCAATCATCGCC
>JALOTS010000222.1 GCA_025457785.1 Pontiellaceae bacterium
TACGAATACGGGAGCAACAACTGGACCAACGAAGCCAACTGGGTCTATTCGGACAAGAAGACTCCGTCAGGCGTTCCGGGCCCGGCGGACATTGCCCGGGTGCTCCACGGCGCCAGAGCAGAAATCACCACCGAAGTGGTCGTCGGGTCGGTTCGTCTTTCAGGCGATGGCCCGGGGACTTTGATTATTAACGGAGGATCCCTTACCGCAATGCTCGTGTCAGACTCGGACTTCAGTTCCGCCTGTTACAGAGCTTTCGGATCCATGGTCGTTCAAAACAAAGGCTCTGCCTTCTTTTATTCCCGTTTTTTTGTCGGATTTTCAAATGCCCCCAGCGGATCACTCATTATCCATGAAGGATCTGTTCGGGTTGCTAATTCCTACACCCACAATTGGCACTACACGGGATCATCAGAAGTGGCACTTCATACGCAAACAATCATCTATAAAGGCGGCTTGCTGGATGTGGATACATTAGTTCTCAATGCCGGGGTGATGGATATTGCCGGGGGCACCTTGATTGTCAGGTTTTCCTGCCCTGTCGAACAGGTAAACGACTGGGTCGCGAACGGGCGGATGACAGCCATGGGCGGCTCACGGGAATGGAAAATTCAGGCAACCTTCGATTCCGCCACCGGCTGGACGACAATCATTGCCGTCCCCGTTGTTTTGGTCGGCTGAATCCGAACCGAAGTCTGCTTTTTTCAGAATGATCTTTTATGCAGTCCCTGCTTTTTCTGCCGGCGGTTTCAGTTTTTGTCAGGAGCGTTTTTTCCAGACATTGGACCCGGCGTGAAACGAGAGGAGCTTTTCTGCACGAAGCGATGAAACAATAACTGGAGAAAACGGGAGCCAACTGCGTTGCGGCATGGATTTTTCTTTGATAGCGTGTCGGCCTATGTCAACCAAAAGCACACCGATGATGGATCAATACCGGCGCATCCGCCGCGAGCTGCCGGATAATACGATTCTTTTTTTCCGTCTCGGTGATTTCTATGAAATGTTCATGGAAGATGCCAGGGAGGCCGCGCGGATTCTCGATATTACGCTGACGAAACGTCATGACATGCCGATGTGCGGCGTTCCCTATCATGCCGCCGAAGGCTATCTGGCGCAGTTGATTGCGGCGGGAAAAAAAGTCGCCATTTGCGAGCAGGTCGAAGATCCCGCCGCCGCCAAGGGGATTGTTAAGCGCGAAATTACCCGCGTGGTGACACCCGGTACGATTCTCGATGAAACGTCGCTCGACCGGACAAAAAACAATTATCTGGCGGGGCTCGTCCGCGACGGCGGACGGTTTGGTCTGGCCATGCTCGATCTGTCAACCGGCGCCTTCTGGATTGAAGAATCCTGCAGCGGCAACGAGCTTTCCGCGAATCTGGCACGCTACGCGCCGCAGGAGTGTGTCGTCGCCGAAGCGGCGGCAAATGATGCCGCGATGCGTCCAATCCTTGGAAATACACTCCAAACCGTTTGCGAGGACTGGATTTTCGAATTGGCCTCCGCCGAAGAGGTTTTGCTGCGCCATTTTAAAGTTCATTCGCTGAAAGGGTTCGGCTGCGAAAATTCACCGCTCGGCCTGCGTGCGGCCGGCGCGGTGCTGTATTATGTGAACACCGAGCTGCGCCGCAATCTGGCGCACGTCCGGCGGGTTCAGATTAAAAATCCGGACGATTATCTGCTGCTCGACGAAACGACGGTGATGAATCTGGAACTGGTCGCACCGCTCAATCCGGTGCGGCAGGGGCCGAAATCGACACTGCTTTCCGTGCTGGATACGACGCGCACGGCCATGGGTGCGCGGATGCTGCGCGACTGGATTGTCCGTCCACTGAGCGATTTGGCGTCGATTGAAGCTCGGCTCGACGCAGTTCAGACATTTACAGAAAACCGCACCCTGCTGGCCCAAATCCGCGAAATTCTCGGGGAAATGCGCGATCTGGAGCGGATTATGTCGCGGCTGGGTTCGGGCGGCGGCAACGCCCGCGATCTGCGGGCGGTCGGAGAATCACTCGACCGCATCCCGAATTTAAAATCTCTGCTGGCGGAAAACGGAAAATTCCAAACCTTGGAAAAATCCCTGACGGAAATTCCAGACCTTGGAAAACGGATTAACGAAGCCATCGACGACGAGCCTGCTGTTTCGGTCAAGGACGGCGGCATGATCCGTCGGGGTTTCTCAGCGGAGCTTGACGACCTGCGCGACGCAGCGGGCAAAGGCAAACAGTGGCTGGCGGAATTTCAGGCGGCGGAGCAGGAACGCACCGGCATCAAGTCGCTGAAGGTCCGCTTCAATCAGGTGTTCGGCTATTTTATTGAAATTACCAACAGCAATCTGGCGATGGTTCCGGAGCACTACACCCGCAAGCAGACCATGGTCAATGCCGAGCGGTTTATTACGCCGGAGCTGAAGGAATACGAAAACAAGATTCTCGGCGCGCAGGAACGGGCCGTCGCCCTGGAGTTTGAACTGTTTGCGCAGCTTCGCGAGGAAGTGGTAAAGCATATTGACGAAATTCAGCGCAATGCGCGGGCCGTGGCCGAAGCCGATGTGCTGGCCGCCTTCGCCGAAAACGCGCTGTCCCGCCGTTATGTCCGCCCCGTCATGAGCAACGGCAACGAGCTGATTCTTCGCGATGGTCGCCATCCGGTGGTTGAACAGATGCCTGATGCCGAGCGGTTTGTACCAAACGACACCACACTGAACTGCACCGACCATCAGTTGATCGTCATTACCGGCCCGAATATGGCCGGTAAATCGACCTACATCCGGCAGGTGGCACTGATCACGATTATGGCGCACATCGGATCGTTCGTACCGGCATCAAAAGCGCAAATCGGTCTGGTGGATCGCGTCTTTACGCGTGTCGGTGCCAGTGACGATCTGGCGCGCGGACGAAGTACCTTTATGGTGGAGATGCAGGAGACGGCCAATATTTTAAATAACGCGACCCCGAAAAGCCTGATTGTGCTCGATGAAATCGGGCGCGGAACCAGCACCTTCGACGGCATCAGTATTGCGTGGTCCGTCGCCGAATTCCTCTGCACCAATCCGGATGTGCGCGCAAAAACTCTGTTTGCGACCCATTACCACGAACTGACTGATCTCAGCCTGACCCTGAAAGGCGTTCAAAACGCCAATGTACTCGTTAAAGAGCGCGGCGATCAGATTACCTTCCTGCGCAAAATTGTTCCCGGCGCGGCGGATAAAAGCTATGGCATTCACGTTGCGCGACTGGCGGGCCTGCCCGCTCAGGTTCTGGAGAGGGCCAACGAAATCCTCCGCAATCTGGAAGAAGGCGAGTTCGAAGCCGAAGGATCACCGAAAATTGCCCGTCACGGAACGCGCCGGAAAAAGCCGTCCAACTCGCAAATGAACCTTTTTTGATGTGCGAACGAGTGTAAAACACGAGCTTTCAGTAAGTTGTCGCATTGAGACAACGGTTTGTCGCTCAGAGACAACGGCAATTTTAAATAGTTGTGTATGATCAGAAAAGTTTTCCGGGGGCTTCGGGGATTTTTTATCGCATTGCATTTTATTTCATTTCCGAAAGGAGGGGCGTGTCCAGTTATTCGTCGGGTGGCGCCGTTTTCGCGGATAAAATATAGAACGCAGAACCGGCATCACGGGTCAGCAGTTGAAGATATATCATTAAACGAAAGGGTGTGTCATGGCTAAGTTGGCTAATAAGATGTTTATTACGAGCAGGTTAGGAAGGCTGTCGGCGGTTTTTGTGCTTATGGCGGCGGGCGGTTTTTGCGTTTATGGCGGTGATGTGGTTGGAAAATTGACCGTCGGGTACCAGGGATGGTTTGCCTGCAAGGGCGACAATTCTCCGAAAAATGTATGGAAGCATTGGAGTACAGATGGCAATGTGGCGCCGAAACCGGGCTATACACGGTTTGAATTATATCCTGATGTGCGCGATTATCCGGATTCGGCATTATATCAGACCGGCTATGCGAACCTTGGAAACGGAAGTAAATCCAAACTGTTTTCCTCTTATGACTCTGCGGTTGTCAACAAACACCTTGAGTGGATGAGAGATTACGGAATTGATACGGTGGCCGTCCAGCGGTTCGGTTGCGACTTTGATGATTCCAAGGTCATCGATCATTCGAACGGCATTTTAACCAAGGTTAAAAACGCTTCCGTCACATACGGACGGAAGTTTTACGTTATGTATGACATTACAGAATGGTCCAGTTTTCAGTCGCAAATTAAAACCGACTGGAACGACCGGATTGTCGGCAGTCTGCAACTGACGAATTCCAGCGCCTATGCGAAAGAGGGCGGAAAGCCGGTGGTCTGTATTTGGGGCGTTGGTAAAGAAATCGGCAATTCGACCTCCTGGACGGATGTCATTAACTTTTTCAAAGGGAAAAACTGCTATGTCATTATCGGGGTTCCTCGGAAATGGCGTGATGACGACACCAGCAGTTCCTATCAGTATGCGCATATGATCAGTCCGTGGACGATCGGCGCGTATGAAACCGATTCTCAGATAGACAGTCACGGAACCCGGATGAAAAATGACAAAGCCCTTTGCGACAGCCGGGGACAGGCTTATCAGCCCGTCGTATGGCCTGGCTTTGCCTGGTC
>JALOTS010000223.1 GCA_025457785.1 Pontiellaceae bacterium
TCTCTTTTTTATACCCCTTGAAATACACTGCGGTTTTTTCAACCGCTTCGGCCTGCTCCGGACGCATCTTGAAGTCGATCGAGCGGTTTTCCTCGTTCAATTCGTTGTTCCTAACCGCAATGACTGCCGCTCGAACATCTTTTACGGAGCATTTAAACCATTCGCCTTTTAGATTTTTAATTCCGTTTCGCCGTAAATAACGATGCACATCGTGGTCAACGAAAACCGAACCATCGTTCCGCATGGCGGATTCTTCCAGAACAATTTCATACGGCAGCGCACCGGGGCGAAGCGTCGGATACTGTTGAGCGACCCGCTTCTGCGCATCTCTGGAAGTAAAGCCGACCTTCAGCAGTCCGGCATATTGCGGATTGGTGTCGCGGTAGGCGTAAATTTTCGGCGCAACATCCGGGTGCGAAGGAAAAAAATCCCTACTCATCAGCCGCCCCCGTTCCCCTATGTTCAATCTGTTTAATCACCTTGTCAAAATCGCTTTCAAACAGTCGATCCTGCACGATGCGGTATTTTTCGAACTCGCTTTCAGCGTGTGCTCTGGCGATTTCTGCCGTCACCTTGCCAGCATCCTGCAGGATGTCCCGGTCGGTTGCCGCGATAAATCGGTTCAGACGTGTTTCCCAATCCTGCATAGTCATAGGGATTTGTCGCATAGCCATGTCTTCCGCCACGTCGAGGTATGCGGAGACAAGGCGTTGCAGTTGGGCCATTTCGGGCTCGGTCAGATAATTTTTGGCAACGATGACATCAAACTTCTGAATTTTCCCGTCCGGCGCGTCCGTCCAGGTGGTCAGCCCCATATTCTCTTTTCCGGCATCGGCACGGCTGACGATAACTTCCGCCGCCGTCTGGCCGTGAATCGCCCAGTGCAGCTTGTTTTGCACGGTGGCAAAGAAACGCTTGGTAGCTTGCGCTGTGAGGTCATAGTCAACAGCAGTCGCATAAATATCGGTGATTTTCTGATAAAACTTACGCTCGCTCAAACGGATTTCCCGAATGCGCTGCAACTGCTCTTCAAAATATTTTTTTCCGAGGATAGAGCCGCCGTTTTTCAAGCGTTCATCATCCATCGCAAAACCCTTGATGGTAAATTCCTGAATGATCGCGGTGGCCCATTTACGGAACTGCACGGCCCGTTCTGAGTTAACCTTGTAACCGACGGCGATAATGGCGGCGAGATTGTAGTGTTGGGTGTCGTAGGTTTTTCCATCAGCGGCAGTTATTCGAAAATTTCGAATAACTGAATCCTCCTGTAACTCACTGTCGGAGAACACCTTCTTCAAGTGATAGTTGATGGTGTGGGTCTCCACATCATAAAGTTGCCCCATCATTTTCTGGGTCAGCCACACGTTTTCATCTGCGTAAACCGCTTCAACGCCCCCTTTTCCCCCGGCGGCAACAAAGGTAAGAAACTCTGCCGTGCTGCTGCGGATCAGTTTGTTCTCATTTTTCTTACTCATTACTCCCCTCCATCGGACGAATCATCGATTCGATGAAGGCGACCTCGTCTCTCGACAAGTTATAACGCTTATAAAGAGTATCATCGGTCCACTCTCGATTTAGGGGAACGTCCGGAACAAACGCATACACGTCTTTTGCAGCATCTTGTGTCGCTTTTCGCAATGACACCAAAAAACGCACAAAACGAGTTCGTAAATATGCCGCACATCGTTCTGCTGTCTCTTTGTTGTCAAATCGTCCAACAACCAAATATGTCTCCGAACAAGCTTCCGTTGGTCCCGCAATAATGGGCTTGCTTAAAAACATCGTTTCCACGGCCGCACTGGTTCCCTGAACACGTGTCACTAGAACCTTCCAACTATCAATCCACTCAGAGTTTCTCTGAATATCTCCACGTTCCACCCAAGAAATACGTTGTGATCCATACAACTTAACTGGCTCGTTTAACCCCCTAGATGATTTCTCCCCGTGAAAGTTTGTGGGAAAGCCGAAGGGTTTTCGACTAGACACCCGCTTATCCAATGTCAACTCCGGTTTCCCGTGAAGCCGATAGGCTCTTACTTTGTCGAGAATCGAGACAGCCTCGTTGCGACGAATGAGAACATCGTAAGTATTTAAATATCGCTCCACCGGAGGTCCGAGAGGTTCGCCATCCCACATCGTTTGCACAGCACAAGGGCCGATGTAGTCACGATCCCACAGGAAATAGGAAACGCCACCACGGATTTTAACGCCAGGAAATCCATCATAGAGTTTTGGGTAATCAACGAGCTTTCGCAAGCGAGACTCTTTCAACATTCGTTTGCGGAAATCGTCCAACCCCTTGCCTCCAGAAAACCATCGCGAAGGCGTAATCATTACGATGTATTTTGGATTAAGGCTAATGGAGCTCTCAACGAATTTCTGATAAATTGGAGAGGCACTTGTGCCGTGTCCGCCGTCACCCAACTGATACGGCGGATTCCCGATAACGACATCGAATTTCATGTTAAACAACTCCTCTGGGTTCGCGGTGTGAATAAATTGATAGGCGTGAGATTCCAGTACGTCGCTCCGGTCGTATTCCTGCTGACTGGCCCCGCAAAAAACACACCGTCCGTTTTGCCAGGTGTGTTCGATTCGCTCAAACTGAATGTTGCCTTGTTCGTTTTTAAATTCTGTGCAAATAGAATATTTCCCGTTGGCGGTCTTGGAGCAATAGACTGATCGGCGGGAAAGAAGGCCGGTCATTTCGGTAATGGCAATCCCGAACAACTGTCTGGTGAAAATATGATTGATTCGTTCCTGCTGATCCGGAATTTCTTCCGACAACCCCGAAAGAAGCCTCTTGGCAATTTCACGAAGAAAAACCCCTGACTTGCAAAACGGATCAAGAAAGGTGGCGCTTCTGTCCCGCCAAAGTTCTGCCGGAAGCATGTCCAGCATTTCGTTTGCCAGTCTGGGCGGCGTGAACACTTCGTCGCTGCTCAGGTTGGCAATGCACGTCAGTACATCGGGGTTGTAGGAATTATTCATAGCCGTCGCCAATTTTTAAAAAATGAACCGCCGGGAAGTCCTGCTTCACATGGGGAATAAATGCGGCATCGCCCAAATCCGAAAACAAATCCGGCTCGGCAAACATTTCTGTTTGCCCCGGGAGATAACTCTGTATCAGCGAGGCCAGCGTGTAATCGCGCCGCTTCATCATCGAGCCGTTTACCGGCGACCACTCGGAAAAAATAAGCGGGTCTTTCTTGCCGCAAACTGTTTTCAGTGTGAGCGCATCACCCCAAAGAAGATTTCTCTTTAGAATATATTCAACGGACCGGATGCACCCGGCCTTGCAGTTGTCTTTAAAAAGCCGGGTGTAGTGATCAATAAAAATGCCGGTCAGCCGCTCTCTGGCGTGCTGAACATTATCTTCCTGAATGTCGATTCCGTAGATGCTGGAAACCGCTAAAACGGCATTCCGCTCATACTCGAGTTGACTCTTCCTGTATCGCTGTTCAACCACAGCCAGCTTGCGGCGCAAGATTTCAGCCAGAAAATTACCTGTACCGCAAGCGGGCTCCAAAAACCGGGATTCAATTCGCTCGGTCTCCTGCTTCACGAGATCCAGCATGGCGTTGACCTCACGAGTGGAAGTAAAAACCTCCCCGTGATCATTAACCCGCTCCTTCGACTTGATTTGGCTCTCGCTCACACACACCGCCCGTCATTCCCAAAAACTGGAAACGTTTTACCGGATTCTTCCAGTCATTGCCACTCCCTTTCGGTCGTTGCTTTTGAAAATATCAAAAGCCTCTCTCGCTCCGCTCGGGTGGAGGCTCGGCGGCGGTTTTTCAAAATTGCGCCAGGAAGCGCACGTCGTTTTCGTAGAGGTTGCGGATGTCTTTGATGCCGTACATGATCATGGCGAGGCGCTCAATGCCCATTCCGAAGGCGAAACCGGTGACTTTTTCCGGATCGTAACCGACTTTGCGAAAGACGTTCGGATCGACCATGCCTGCGCCCAGAATTTCTATCCAGCGAGCCTTGCCGCCGACCTCAAAAAAGAAGTCCACCTCAAAGCTCGGCTCCGTAAAGGGAAAGAAGTGCGGACGGAACCGGATTTTCACCTCGTCGCCAAGAAACTGTTTGGCGAAGTAGGCCAGCGTGCCTTTCAGGTCGGCCATCGAAACATTCTTTGAAACGAACAGTCCTTCGACCTGATGAAAGTTGGCGCTGTGCGTGGCATCGGGCGTATCGCGGCGATAGCAGCGGCCCGGCGCAATGATGCGGATCGGCGGAGTATGGCTCTCCATGTAGCGCACCTGAACCGGCGATGTATGACAGCGCAGCAGATCGCCGTTATTTAAATAAAATGTGTCCTGCTCGTCGCGTGAGGGATGGTCGGCAGGCGTGTTGAGCGCGTCAAAATTGTTCCAGACGGTTTCAATGTCCGGCCCGTCGGCAACGGTAAACCCGATCGACTGAAAAATCTCAACAATCCGCGCCGTGACTTTGCTGATCGGATGTTCGGATCCGAGCGGGGGCCACAGCCCCGGCAGGGTCGGGTCAAACGGATCGGCCTTTTTAGCGCCGGATGCCAGCGCGGCCTGCCTCTCTTTAATCAGCTCCGTTAATTCGTTTTTGAG
>JALOTS010000224.1 GCA_025457785.1 Pontiellaceae bacterium
CCCCGGCAACGTAGAGCGCAAACAGTGCAAACGCCATCTGCTGCGCCGTGTACGCCTTGGTCGAGGCCACGCCGATTTCCGGCCCGCAACTTGTAAAGAAAACTGCATCGCTCTCGCGCACAACCGAGCTGCCTTCCACATTGCAAACCGCCAAAATTTTGCAGCCCCACTCTTTCGCCATGCGAATCGAGGCCAGCGTATCGGCGGTTTCGCCCGACTGCGAAACCGGAATCACCAGCGTGCCCGGGTCAATTTTCGGGTCGCGATAACGAAACTCACTGGCCAGATCGGTTTCGACCGCGATTCCAGTCAGATTTTCCAGCAACAGCTTGCCGTACATCCCTGCGTGATAGGCGGTTCCGCAGGAAACAATCATGATGCGGTTCAATTTACGGAAATAATCCGGACTCAGCCCGGAAACAAACTCAATTTTTCCGTCCGGAGAAACATGTTTTTCGAGCAAAGCGCGAAGAATGCGGGGCTGCTCATGAATTTCCTTCAGCATAAAGGTTTCGAACCCGCCGCATTCGGCGGCTTCTGCTTGAAATGTAATTTTTTTAATTTCCGGGACAACCGCTTTGCCGTCCATCGTGCGGATTTCCACGCTGTCGGCGCGAATCTCCGCGATTTCTCCGTCGTTCAAATAAACGGCCGTTTTAATCCGGCTGATTATCGCCGGCACATCGCTGGCGATAAAATTTTCATTCTCGCCCAGTCCGATAATCAACGGACTTCCCTTGCGGGCGCAATAAATGGCATCCGGCTCGTCGCGGAACAGAATTCCCAGCGCATACGCCCCCCGCAACCGCCGAAGTGTGCGCCGAATCGCCTCAAGCGGCGTTTGCGCCCCCTCTTTCAGCATCTGCGCAATCAGATGCGGAACCGTTTCCGTATCCGTTTCAGAAAGAAACCGGTGGCCCTGAGCCGACAACTCCTGACGCAACTCGGCATAATTTTCAATAATCCCGTTATGCACCACGGCTATTGAACAATCTGAACTGAAATGCGGATGCGAGTTCATCTGTGACGGCGCACCATGCGTCGCCCAGCGCGTATGTCCGATGCCGCGCGTCCCCTTGACCGGATCCGCTGCGAGCATTTTCTCCAGATTAACCAGACGTCCGACTTCTTTGCTCGACGAAATCCGCCCGCCGGCAAGCACCGCGATCCCCGCTGAGTCATAGCCCCGGTACTCCAGCCGCTGCAACCCGTCAATCAAAATCGGGGCCGCTTCCTTACTGCCGATATATCCGACCACTCCGCACATAATTCTTTTACTCCTGTAAAGCTGAAAACGATAAAGACACAGTCTGCTTGATCTGTCCCGCGAAAACAAAACTAAAAAACAAATTGTCTAAAGTTTGACTTTATGAGGAAGGTCTGCACTATCATTCACATGTTTATTAACCTCATTTGGAGAATTCCATGAAAAACGGGTCTGTCTCAGCTTTTGCACTTCTGATCATTTCGTTACTGGCCTGCAGTTGCGCGCCGATAACCATTCGAACCGCGCCCGGAAAAGCCGATGTGTACAAACACGACGGGACAACCCGTCTGGGCACAACGCCCTATTACACCAGTATCATTAAACGGGGAAAGGCCTTCGTCATCCGCAAAGACGGGTATGAAGAAAACAAAGTAACCATTTACGCGGATTCTCCGCGTTATGTTGATATTCGTCTGCCCCGGATCGAGCCGACCGTCCTGGGCAGCCAGCCGCCGGGAGCGACAGTGTACGAAGCAGACGGCGAACGTTTAATCGGAAAAACCCCTTTTATGACGGATGTAACCGAGTCGGATCAGAGCTACAAACTCAAACTGCACGGCTTCTACGATCAGGACGTTCAAGTCACACTGGAATCACCGTCCTCAATGGTTGTCCCGATGAATCCCCGTCCGATAAACGTTACATTGAACTCCACCCCGGCCGGCGCAGAGGTATATAAGACCGGCGACCGCATTCCGCTGGGACGGACCCCGCTAAAAACTGAAGTCTCAGCGCAAACGATGTATGAATTGAAAGCGGACAAATATTACCCCGCCGCCGTGGTTCTCTCCACGCAATCGGGTACGGAAACCAACGTATCATTACAGCGGATGCCCTACATCACGATTAACAGCCTGCCGGAAGGGGCTGAACTCTATCTGGAAGGTTCACGCGAAAAAAGTCTGGGCACGACACCCATTACCCGGCTGATTGAAAGCCCCGTCTTCTTTGAACTGCGCAAAACGGGATACGACGCGGAACCGTTCACTCTTTCCGCGGATTCCCCGTCCTCTGTAACCGTCGAATTGAAAGAAATTCCCTACGTCACAATCAAAAGCCGTCCGGCGGGTGCCCGGCTTTATCGCAAAGGCGGAGTCGAACTGATCGGTGAAACGCCGGTGAAAGAACTGATACGCCAGCCGAAAGAGTTCGAACTTCATCTCGAGGGGTACGTTCCGAAATGTTTCGAAATCTCAGGCAAAGACCGGGAAGTTACCGTTGATATGCAGGGCAGCGAAACCGTCATGACGGAACATCGGCAGCCCGTTTTAAAATAAGGGCTACTCCGCAATCACACGCCGGGTAAAGCTCAGCGGACGCAGAAATTCATCGCGGAACCATGCGGGAATCTCCGATGCTGTGTTCGGAGATCGCTGAATTTTCCGGCAGTCCTCAACATAGGCAGCCCAGGCCTCCGGATAAGCCAGAAACGGCGGCAGACGGGCCGGATTGACTGCACGCCCCTCCATCAGCGCGGAAGAAACTTCTTTCCGGGCGGATGCCTGATCCGCCGCCGACCAATCGAAAGTAAACCGGCGGCAGGCTTCAGCGGCTTCGCTATAGCCTTTGGCATCGAAGAAGGCGATCCGTTTATCCGTCCGGATTTCCGGATCGCTCCACATTTCGCCAAGAAAAACGAGCTCGGTCAAGCCGGAGGTCAGCCCTTCCAGCCAGCTTAATGATCCGTTTTGAACCTCTTCGGGAATCTTAAACATCATGTGCCCGATGTAAATGTACCTCGCGTCACCGCGAGTCATCGTTTCAATATACACGCGGGTCCGGGCGCCGCTGAATTCACCTGACGAACGAACCGGATAAATCGGCTTCCGGTAAACCGGCCAGGCCAGCTTCATCACCTCCAGCGCGAGCGAAAGATCGGGAACCTCCCGGAAACCGTTGCTGTGAATAATCACCTTGGACACAAACTCCGGAAGCATAAGTGACGTGTCAGCCCCTTCCACCTGAAACCGGCCCGGTTCCACACCGGAAGCCAGCTGAAGAAACTGCCAGGCGGAAAAATCGAGCTGCCCGGAAAAGGTCTGGTTCGGATTGCGGGCGGTCACCCGGCCATTCTCCACCCTGGTCAACGCCGCCGCTGCGGAAGGGCTGAACAAATGCACCATCACGTCATCAGGCGAACCGCTTACCGGCACCGCCGTATTCGCAACGCCGGCTTGGAGGAAAAGCTGAGGACGGCCGATCCCGCCGGTAAAAAGATTGTTCACGGGAACCTCCCGCTGCACATTAAGCGCCAAAGTAACAATCAGCGTAACCAGCACAATTACCACACATAGAACCATATCGGAAAACGATTCAAAAACCGTTTCGCGATGCGATTTATACTTCGATCTGAATTTCATCGGAAGCCCCTCTGGGAATTAAAACCGGTTACTCCGCGGAACGCGACGTTTCGTCTGAAGAAAATGATATCTTTTTCAGAATGTCCGCCGTCGCGGCAAGCTGATCGGCCACTTTCCTTGTTTCCGTCTCCAGGTGTTGCGCACGGACTTTATGAATTTCTTTCCCGGTGGAATTGACCTGCTCAACCAGTCCGGTAATGGATTCTCCCAACTGCTCACTCAGTCCATCCACCTGCCGGATCATGCCGGAAAAACTTTCCTTCACTGATGTATGAATTTCTTTCCCGGCGGAATTGACCTGCTCAACCAGTCCGGCAATGGACTGCCCTAACTGCTGACTTAAGCCATCCACCTGACGAACCATCGCTGAAAAACTTTCGGTAATCGCAGCCAGCCTGTTTTTCCACTCCTCGGCCATGGCCGCCCACAGTTGCGACTCCGCACTTCCAATGCCCGGAAGAATATACAGTTCGCAGAATTCCATCGCTTCGGCGGCGAGCTCCTCCAGAGCATTCATGAGGTTTGCGCTCAGAATCCGCAGAATAATCCCGCCGAGCAGCGCACCGAAGAAGGTGGTGTAAAACGCGGTACCCATCCCCTGAAGGGTCAGTGTTAGTGAAGCCAACATATCTGTGCGGGAAATCGTCACATTTTCAATCATTCCACTTAGCCCCTGAATGGCGACAATCAATCCGACAATCGTTCCAAGCAGTCCCATGGTAATCAGCAGTGCGCCGAAGGTGGCGACCGCCTGCGCCCGGCTGTCATGGCGCGCATAATAAAGACTCATAAAATTATCCAGATCGACCTTTGTTCCTTTGGCGTGCAGGTCAGAGACTATGGAAATCATATCTCACAAAACCTCATTGCCGTCCGCAACAGTCGGTTTTTGATCTGTGTTGATCTGTCGGAAGACACTCCTTTCCCGATCAAACTCCATTG
>JALOTS010000225.1 GCA_025457785.1 Pontiellaceae bacterium
ATCTATTCGGGATGGGGCGATGCGTTTAATAAAGATCTGAAACCGGAAACCGGCATGAACTATGAAACCGGGATTGAATTCATGCCCGTCAGCAATCTGGTTCTGCAGGCAACCATCTTCCGTACGGACATGAAAAACGAAATTGCCTGGGGCACAGGAAAAAATGAAAACCTCGACGAAACCACCCATCGCGGCGCAGAGCTGTCTGCCGAATATAAAAACGGAATTTTCGCGGCGAATGCCTGCTACACATGGCTTCAATCTGAGTTCACCGACGGAGTAAACAACGGCAACGAAATCCCGTGGGTTCCGCAAAACAAACTGGATATCAATCTGGCGCTCCTCCTGACCGATTCGCTGACCTGCAACACGCACATGAGCTATGTCGGCTCCATGTTCCAGGCCGGAGACAACGCAAATACCGGCGCGAACAAACAGTCCGAATATGCCCTCTTTGACCTGCTCCTCGAATACATCCTGCCCGTCAAAAAATGCGAAGCACGTGTTTTTGCCGGTGCGGACAACGTGTTTGAAACCGAATACAACTATCTTGTTTACTGGGGCGGATATTACCCCGCGCCGGAACGAACCTATAAAGCCGGACTCAGCGTGACGTTCTAATGTTCACAAAAACCCGGCGAGGCAAAGCCGCAACCAAAACAAGCAAACGGAAGCGTTTTATCAGAACCGAGCCGGAGGCGAGCTGGGCTGGAGCCCTGCGACAGCAACGAAGTGGCAATAATTATGGTCAGAATAATGGAAGAAAATCCTGTACATGAGTAAAATCATTCTGACCCTAATCATTCTGACGAAAAAACAGGGTATAATGAGAGTTGAATAGAAAAGAGATGGCGCAAAAAACGTGCAAAAAAATGAAAAAGTGATGAATAGCAGCATGATGCTGCTCGCCGCCGCCCTGCTTCTGGCCGGATGCGGAGATCAGACCGGTTTTTCACACCTGCGCAGGTGTGAAGAACCGTCGCGCATTATTGCCATTGCACCGAACACCGCCGAAATTCTTTACGCGCTCGGACTGAGCAATCAGGTGGTCGGAGTCAGCCGGTTCTGCTCTTACCCGCCCGACGTAACCGGCAAACCGTCCATCGGCGGAACCTATGATCCCAACTTTGAAATGATCGTCGCCCTGCAGCCCGACCTGGTCATCGGCCTTGAAACACAAAAAGATATCGAGGCGCAGCTTAAACAACTGGGCATTCCGTTCCTCGGCGTTGCGCACGAGCACATCAGCGAAATCCTCCAGTCGATCCTCACCATCGGCAAAGCCTGCGGTGCGGAGGCCAAAGCACAGCAGCTTCTCCAAACGCTGAAAACCAACGTAGGACAGGCTTCCAGCCTGTCTGCCGACGCAAAGCTGAACAACAGTGGACAGGCTGGAAGCCTGTCCTACGTTAGACCGAAAGTTCTGGTTTGTGTCGGACACGACGAAAGCCTGAGCCGGATGTATATCGCCGCCAAAGAAACATTCTACGACGAACTGATTGAACTGACGGGCGGGATCAATGCCTGCGAACGGTCCGGCGGATATCCGGAAATTTCGCCGGAAGGCCTTGCGGTCATGAACCCCGACCTGATCATCAATATTCTTCCCAACCCCGGAAAAACCGTCCCGGATTTTTCCAAGGTCTGGAAAAACATCCGGACCGTCACCCTCACCAACGATTACGCCTCGATTCCCGGCCCGCGATTTGTTCTTCTCTTAGAGGATTTCAAAACAGCCATTCAACAAGAAAAAGGATCAGAATAATTATGGACAGAATGATTTTAAGTGCAAAACTTCGGCAATTATTCTGTCCCGAATTATTCTGATCTAAAAAATATGCAACCAGCCATCCAGATTGAGAATCTCGCGCTTGAGCTGAACGGAAACCCCGTTCTGCGCGGGGTTTCGTTTTCGGTCACCCAAGGCGAATACGTTTCGGTTATCGGCCCGAACGGCGCCGGGAAAACCACGCTGCTGCGCTGCCTGCTCGGCATGTACCCCTATTCGGGTTCAGCACAAATCAGCGAAATCGAATGCCGGGAATACGACAGCCGGGCCCTGGCCCGGCAGGTCAGCTATGTTCCCCAGACCCACGATATTGAATTCCCGCTATCCGTGTACGAATTCGTCATGATGGGGCGTTACCCATATCTGTCCGCTCTTTCGCCCGCGCAAAAGAGCGACGAGGATGCGGTTGAGCGGGCCATGCAAATCACCGGCACAACACAGTTCAAAAGCAGAACCCTGCGTACACTCTCGGGCGGCGAGCGGCAGAAAGTCTATATGGCCGCCGCGCTGGCGCAGGAAACGCCGATTATGCTGCTCGACGAACCGGCCACGTTCCTCGACTGGCGGCATCAGAGCGAAGTCATGACGCTTCTCAAAAAAATCAACACCGAATGCGGAACAACGATTCTGGCGGTCAACCACGATCTCAACAGCGCCGCGCACTGGAGCGACCGCATCCTTGCGCTGAAGGACGGCCGCGTATTCGCATCCGGCACGCCGGATGAACTGATTCAGCCCGCGCCGCTCGAAGCTCTTTTTGAAATCCCCTTCATCCGCAAACAAACCCTCGCCCCCGCCACGGAAGAAAAAGTTTGATCAGAATAATTCAGGATAAAATCAACCAGCAACTGAAAGTCAGAATAATTAAGGTCAGAATAATTTATGCCCATCACAATCAACCATCCGATCAAAATGCTCTCCGAACAGGATTTTCATGCGCTGGATTATCAAGTGATGAAGTTAGCCTTCGAAACACACAATGAACTGGGCAGATTTTACAATGAGGAGATTTATAAACATGAGTTGATCGAACGTTGTCAAAAAAGCGGATTGGAAACAGCAAAAGAGGTGAAAATCAACTTAACTCATGGTTCATTTAAAAAAAACCTGTTTATCGACTTGTTGATTGAATGTGGATCCATTTGTGAGCTAAAAGCTGTAAGATCTATTGACGCATCTCACAGAGTTCAAACCTTGGGTTACCTTTTTCTAAGCGGCACACAACACGGAAAAATTATCAACTTCCGCCCGCCATCCGTCGAACATGAATTCGTATCCACCTCATTAACGCAGGTGGACCGCCGGTTAGTCTCAATTAACGAAAAAAACTGGAACCATGAGTCTAAATCAGCCAGCAGATTAAAATCCATAGTCATCAATTTGCTAACGGACTGGGGAGCGTTTTTGGATACAGACCTCTACAAGGAGGCAATCTGTCAGCTCTATGGCAACGGAGAAGAGATTATCCAGCCTGTTGAAATTAAGACCGGCACATCAGTTCTTGGCAAACAAAACATCCCTCTCCTCTCTCCAACAGAAAGCTTCTGCGTATCATCAATAAAAACCGGCATCTCCGCTTACAAAACCCATCTGCACCGTTTTCTTCAACACACTCACCTTAAATGCCTGCATTGGATCAACATCGATAATCTGAACATCCAATTTCAGTCCCTCTCGAATCCAAATTATTCTGACCCTAATTATTCTGACTAAATGAAATTGAAATTCTCCATTCTGGCTCTGCTGTGTGTTGCGGTACTGCTGCTGTTTCCAATGATTGGAAGCACCGATGTGCTGCACGACCCGATGGGCCGCGACATTCTGATCAAACTGCGCATTCCCCGGGTGCTGACCGCGTTTCTGGCGGGCATTGCGCTGGCATCCAGCGGCATGATTTTTCAGGCGCTTTTCCGCAATCCGCTGGCGACACCCGATACACTGGGCGTATCCGGCGGCGCGGCATTCGGCGCAACCCTCTGGATGCAATTCGGTGCGCCGTTTCTTTTGCTCGGCGTATCCGGAGCCTCCATCGCCGGCATTCTTGGCGCACTCGGAACCGTTGCGCTGGTTTACGGCCTGGCGCGTGTCAAAAGCGGGTTTTCATCCGCGACGCTGCTGCTGGCGGGCGTGGCGGTTAATCTGTTTTTTTCGAGCCTGATCCTGCTGATGCAATACTTCAGCGATCCGGGCGAAACCTTCCGTATGATCCGCTGGCTGATGGGCGGATTCTCTGTTGTCGGCTTCGCCACGCCGATTAATCTGGCGGGTTTCACCGTCGCCGGACTGATCATGACCGCCCTGCTGACGCGCGAAATGAATCTGCTGCTGACCGGCGAAGAACTGGCCGGAGCGCGCGGTGTCAATGTGGATCGCACAAAAAAACTTCTGTTCCTGGCGGCATCGCTGATGACCGGCGCGGCGGTCGCCTTCTGCGGACCGATAGCCTTCATCGGGCTGATGGTCCCGCACATCTGCCGTCAAGCGATTGGTTCAGATCATCGGAAACTTTTCCCGGCTGTTGTCTTATTTGGCGGGGCGTTTATGGTCATCTGCGACGGCCTCGCCCGCACCCTGCTTGCACCGGTTGAAATGCCGTCCGGACTGATCACCTCCCTGCTTGGCGGCCCGTTCTTCCTCTGGCTGCTGCTGCGCAGAGACTGATTCCGACTGAATTCACACTCCCGCCGAAACATGAAAACATGGTTAAATGCAATAAATAGTCTTGGCTGAAAAATCGATGTGTCGCAGAATGGCTCCGTCTAAGTT
>JALOTS010000226.1 GCA_025457785.1 Pontiellaceae bacterium
AAGGTGCGCCATGCAGTCGCCAAACGCGCCGACACCGGGCAGAATAACGGCGCGGCAGCCATCCATTTGGCCGGGAGCGGAGATAATTTCCGCGTCCAGCCCGAGAAATTTACAGGCATTGGAAACGCTGCCCAGATTGCCCATGCCATAATCAATAATTCCTGTTTTGTTCATGGGGAGAGTTTTTAACCTATAACACCGAAACGAACAAACCACTAATCTTCACTAATCGGCACTAATTCAGAACCGCAACCAAGATGTTTATCCGCAGATAAACGCAGATTTTCACAGGGGGCTTTGGGTTTCTTCGCGGTCAATTCATCCGACATCCGTGGGACGGCTTTGCCATCCGTGGTATAAATTTTTAATGCCTGGAAGAAAAGTTTCCAATGGTTGAAAAAATGTCCTACGGTTTTTCCAACCATGGAAAAGGAGGTTATGATGCGAAGTCGATGGATTGTTCTTTTTACGGTCATTATTGAGCTGTCCTGTCTGGCCGCGCCGCCTGCCGTCGAGCAGCAGGCCCGTGCATTGCAGGCTGTTTTGCGGCAGGCCGATGATTCCTATTACAACAAGCACCAATCGATTTTAAGCGATGCAGCTTATGACGCCCTGCGCAAACAATACGATCAGTTGCTGGCCGATTATCCGGAACTGTCCGGCGCAAATCCGGTCGGCGCGCCGGTTGGCGAGTCAGCCCGTGTGGCGCACACCGCGCCGGTTTTGAGTTTGGATAAAGTCTATTCCGATGAAGAAACGACCCGGTTTCTGCAACAAACCGGTACGAATCTGATTTATTGTGTTGAGCCGAAAATCGATGGGCTAACCGTGGTTTTACGTTATCGCAACGGGCTTTTGGTGCAGGCCTTGACACGCGGCGACGGAAAAACCGGCGTGGATATTACGCCCGCCATGCTGGCTTCCGGCGCGGTACCCGCCGCGCTGCCGGATGCCCCGGCGCAGCTCGACGTGCGCGGCGAGGCATTGCTTTCTCTGCCCGCCTTTGACGCGTTAAACCGGCGCCGGGCTGAAAGCGGACAGGCTCCGCTCAAAAATCCGCGTAATATCGCTTCCGGAACCTTGATGCTGACCGATTACACGGAAGTCGCTCGGCGCAGGTTGGAATTTCAATGTTTTGAACTGCTGGCCGCCGATTCGATGCCCGCCACGCATACCGGCGCGCTGGCCCTGATGAAAAAAGCGGGGCTTCCGGTGGTCGAAAGCGTTCCCGTTCCGGCTAATGCGGTGCTGGAGGCAATTCATGAGCTGAACCGGCGGCGGGCGGCGTTGCCATTTTTGACCGACGGAGTGGTTCTTAAAGTCGATGATTTGGCGGTTTGCGCTCAACTGGGCGCAACGGCGCATCATCCGCGCAGCGCCGTCGCCCGTAAATATGAAGAAACGCCGGTTCAAACCCGGCTGCTTGGCGTGGACTGGTCGCGCAGTGAAACCGGCAGGCTGACACCAGTCGCCCGGTTCGAACCGGTCGAAATTCAGGGGGCAACCGTACAAAGCGCGACGCTGCATAATCTGGAACATCTGCGCGCAATGGATCTGAAAATCGGCGACTGGATCAACGTCATCCGCTCCGGCGGAACCGTTCCTGAAATTACCGGAAACCTTCCCGAACGACGCACCGGCAACGAAACGGAAATCCCTGATCCAAAGGAATCAGAATAATTTTTATTCACGCCAGCAAAATTCTCTCCCATTATTCTGACCATAATTATTCTGATAAAATGTCTTCTGCTTGGTTTCTGTCGAGTTGGGTGAAAAATAAATCGTGTATCATAAAAAGAAGTGGATAGTAGTACGCCATGTCATACAAATATCTTTTTGGCCCGATTCTGTCGCGGCGGCTTGGCCGTTCGCTCGGAATTGATGTAACGCCATTTAAAACCTGTTCGTTCGACTGCATCTTTTGCCAGTGCGGCTGCACGACGCAGCTCACGGCCGAACGCGGCGAGTTCGTTCCGCTCACCGAAGTCTGCGCGGAGGTGGAACGCTGGTTGGCAGAGGACGGCAAGGCCGACTGCATTACGTTTGCCGGTTCGGGCGAGCCGACGCTTTACTCACGCCTTGGCGAATTGATTTGCTTCATCAAATCACACACGGCCCTTCCCGTGATTGTTCTCTCAAACGGCACCCTGCTCTACCGGCCCGACGTGCGCGCCGAACTGCTGACTGCCGATCAGGTTAAAGTCAGTTTGAGCGCGTGGGACGACGCTTCATTTCAACAGATCAACCGCCCCGCTCTTAAACTTTCGTTCCAACAGGTACTAAACGGCGAACGGGCCTTCCGCAGGCAGTTTCCCGGCAAACTGTGGCTGGAGGTTTTCCTGATGGAAGGAATTAACGCCGAGCCGGAACAGGTGAAAAAAATCGCGGCGGCGGCAAGGGAAATCCGCCCGGACAAAATTCATTTGAATACGGCGGTGCGTCCGCCCGCCGAAGCGGCGGTGCAGCCGGTTTCAAAAGAGAAGCTGGACCATCTGTGCAGTCTGTTTACGCCGTGCGCCGAGGTGATCGCTTCGTTCGCTGCACAAACGGGCTCCGCCGCAGAATTGAGCGTTGAAAAACTGATTGATTTAATTCGCCGGCATCCCTCGACGGTGGCGCAACTGGCGCAGACGTTCGGTGTTAAACCTTCCGTCATTCTGCCGCTTTTGGAGGATTCCCGGCTGCAAAACGAGGTGCGCGGCGGAGACCTTTATTATAAGTGCCGGTAAAAAGGGCTTGCGCCGCGCCGCCGGTTATGATTAAAAGGCCCGCTCTTTTAGCAAGGACTAGGAAAAAATGAAAAAAGACATTCATCCCGAATATGTGGATTCAGAAATCTCGTGCGCTTGCGGTCATGTGGTAAAAACCCGTTCGACCGTTAAAAAAATGCACGTGAATCTCTGCTCCGCCTGCCATCCGTTCTTTACCGGAACGGCCAAAATGCTGGATACCGAAGGCCGCGTAGATCGTTTCCGCAAGCGCTACGGCAAATAGCGTCGTTCATTTCAGGCCGGACTCTGTTTTTGCAGGTGTCCGGCCTTTTTGTGTTACCATCCATAAATTTTTTGTTTTTTGAGAAATTATTCTGTCCTTAATTATTCTGATCCCGTTCTTTCTTCGGCTGCGGCGCTGCCGTGCGAGATCCCGTTATGATCAATCAAGCCTATCTCGAAAACCTGCGTAACCGCATCTCCGGGCTCGAAACGGAAATGTCCGCGCCGGGGGTTGCCGCCAACCCGCAGAAAATGCAGGCGCTGATGGCCGAGTATCTGCACCAGAAAAAAGTGGCATCCGCCACGGAGTATTTTCTGAAACTGCAGTCCGCCGCCGAGGAAAGCCGCGCAATGCTCAATGACAACTCGACCGACGCGGAACTGCGCGAAATGGCTGAAGCCGAGCTGGCCGAGGCCGAGGAAAAACTGCCCGCCGCAGAAAAAGCCGTCATGATCGCCCTGTTGCCGCCTGACCCGTCGGATTCCAAAAATGTGATCATGGAAATCCGCGCCGGAACCGGCGGCGACGAAGCCGCCATTTTTGCCGGCGATCTGTTCCGGATGTATAACCGCTACGCCGAAAGCAACGGTCTGAAAGTTTCTGTCATGGATGTCGCGCCGTCTGAAACCGGCGGGTACAAGGAAATTGTTTTTTCGGTCGAAGGCGAAATGGTTTATAAAAAACTGAAATACGAAAGCGGAACCCACCGGGTTCAGCGCGTTCCCGTCACCGAGACTCAGGGCCGGGTTCACACCTCCGCCGCCACGGTCGCGGTGCTGGCCGAAGCCGAAGAAGTGGACATCGAAATCAAAAACGAAGATTTGCGCATCGACACCTACCGCTCCAGCGGCTCGGGCGGACAGCATGTAAACACGACCGACTCGGCCATCCGCATCACCCATATTCCGACCGGGGTCGTTGTGCAATGTCAGGACGAACGCTCGCAGCACAAAAACAGAGCCAAGGCCATGCGCGTGCTGCGTTCAAAACTGTACGAGGCGCAGCAGGAACAGATTGAATCCGAACAGGCGGCATCCCGCCGCTCGCAGGTCGGCTCCGGCGACCGCAGCGAAAAAATCCGCACCTACAACTACCCGCAGAACCGCCTGACCGACCACCGCATCAACCTGACGCTCTACAAGCTGGATCGCATAATGGAAGGCGATCTGGAAGATGTCTTCGATGCGCTCTACGAACACGACGTGGAGCTCAAAATGAAAGCCCACACCGACAAAGCCTCGCAGGGCTGATTCACTGAAAATTAAAGATCCCCACGCAGAGCCACCGAAGTCGGGAACCACTGATTTTCACTAATAGGCACTAATTTTTTAGAATTCCGGATGCCATTAGTGTGCATTAGTGTTGATCAGTGGTTACAATCGTTGTTTGAGACTCTGCCGCGCAGAGTTCGCGGAGCGCAAACCAAAGAAAATCGAAATCCGAAAAGATTTTTTACCACCCGCTTTGCTGGAGTGTTTTCCGAGGGGTTCAGAGGGGCGTTTAAAATATACGGTGTCCGGAAGGGTTCAGTCTCGCTCCGCCTGTCCTCCATAGA
>JALOTS010000227.1 GCA_025457785.1 Pontiellaceae bacterium
GACTATTACAAATCCAGCACCTTTTGCTGGTGATTGTTTCGGCTATTCGGTAGCAGGGGTTGGCACCAATTATTTCGTCGTCGGCGCGCATGGAGACGATGCCGGGGCGACGGATGCCGGCAGTGTGTATCTTTACGATTTGAATGGCACGTTGCTGATGACAATCACCAATCCCGCACCTGCTGCCTATGATGTGTTCGGCTATTCGGTGGCAGGGGTCGGCACCAATCGGTTTGTTGTTGGTGCATGCTATGATTATGCCGGAGCATCTGCTGCCGGCAGTGCGTATCTGTACGATCTGAATGGAACATTGCTGGCGACCCTTGCCAACCCTGATCCTGATGAAAATGATTATTTCGGCGATTCCGTGGCAGGGGTTGACTCCGATCATTTTGTTGTTGGCGCGACTGCCGAGGATGCCGGCACAGAAGGCAGTGTGTATCTCTATGACCTAGGAACAACGTTCCAGGTCGTGCCGGGTCTGGCGGCGGACTCCGTTGCGCCCAATGCGATCGGCGCGATGCAGATGGCACCGGATGCCGTCACGTCCTCCGCCATTGCCACGGGTGCTGTCGGGGCGGATGAGATTGCTGTTGCAGCGGTTTCAAATACAGCGTTGGCCGCAAATGCGGTAACCGGCGATAAAATTGCGGACGGAACCATCACCGCGAACGATCTGGACTTGGCATCGGTGGACGGGCGGTACGTGAAAAAGAGCGGCGATACGATGACCGGTTCGCTGACCAATCAGCAGACCATTACGGCGGCGCGATTCGTTAATTCCAACAACGACGTCGCAGACGAGAATTCGTTCGCGCCGGGCGGCATCGGCAACACGATAAGCAATTCGGCGACTTATTGCGCGATCAGCGGCGGTCTCGGCAACCTGATTGGCACATATGCTGACAAGGTCTTTATCGGTGGCGGCGAATCCAACAGCGTCGCTTATTCGGCGGATTATGTGGTCATCGCGGGCGGCCTGCGCAACGGCGTTTCGACCGGTTCCGACTGGAGCGTGGTCGGCGGCGGATATGAAAATCGCATTGGCGGCAGCGGCGGATACCTGACGATCGCGGGCGGCGCTTCCAGCGAGATCGGAACGAACTGCTGGTACAGCACCATCAGCGGCGGGCGCTACAACGTGGTGGGAGACAGCTCGGGATACTCCGTGATCGCGGGCGGACGAACCAACGTGATCGGCAAGGCTTCCGGTTATTCCTTCATTGCCGGCGGTTATCTCAATGCTGTGGGGGACAGCGCCCAGTACGCCTTCGCCGCCGGGCGGCAGGCCAAGGCGAATCATCAGGGTGCGTTTGTCTGGGGCGATTCGACCGCAGCCGATATCGCCTCCACCAACGCCAATTCCGTGACAATGCGCGCCTATGGTGGCTTTCGTCTGTTCACTGCCGCCGGGGTCGCTGCGCAACTGGTGCCGGGCAGCTCGTCGTGGTCGTCGTTGTCGGACCGGAACGCGAAGGAGAATTTCGAGCCGATAAATACGTCCGAAATCCTGGAAAAGGTCGCCGCACTCCCGATCACGGCGTGGAACTACAAAGACGATCCGGACCGCCGCCGCTACATCGGCCCGGTGTCGCAGGATTTCCATGCCGCCTTCGGTCTGGGCAGCGACACCTCCATTAACACCCTTGATACCGACGGCGTTGCGCTGGCCGCCATTCAGGCGCTGGCTAAGCAGAATGCCGAGCTGAAGGAGGAACTTAACGCACTCAAAGCGCGGCTGGACGCGCTCGAAAAATCAAACTCCGCCGGAGCGATAAAATGAAAACCATCCCGGTCTTTATGAGCCTGCTGCTGGTCGGAACAGCGGCGTTTGCCCAGTTCACGAACCGGAGCAGCGTGCTCGACTGCTCCGGCACACAGGCATCCGGCGGCTCTTTTACCAATCTCAGCGCCGCAGGTCAGTCCGGCGGCATTGCGGTTTCCGGCGGCGGAACCTACGTCAATCAGGCGGGCTTTCTGAACACTTTTTTCATGAATTCCGGACTGGATACGGATTGCGACGGGCTGGCGGATGAAGCGGATTTGGACAACGATAACGATGGTCTGGCGGATGCCGCCGAACTGAGCGGCGCGTCGTTCAGTCCCGTAACCGTCACGGATCTCAACGAGGCGGATTCAGACGGCGACGGAATGTCCGACCATGACGAATCGGTGGCCGGAACAAATCCGCTGGATGAAAACGCCCTGTTTCTCTTCCGTATCCGGTGCAACCCGATGGTGAATCTCACCTGGGTGGCGCGCAGCAATAAAACCTATCGCGTGCGTTATGCGGCGACACCCATGCAGCCGATGACGAACGTGCTGTCCAACGTCACGGTCAGGGGGGTTGCCGCCGCGCCGTGGTATGTGGTGACGAACACGCTGACGGATGCCTCCCTGGCTCCCTCCCGCGTGTATGCCATCGATGTGCTGCCCTGAAACCGGCTGCCGGCCAAATTGATGTCGCGGAGCGTTTTCAAATTAAAACGGATTGGTTTCCCCAGATAAACCGGTCTTTTAACCCCTTTTTTCTTCGAAAATTATCTGCCGCATCGTTTCCGGCGATGAAGAGCGGTTGGGGAAAAGTGGAACGCGGGCAACGGCTGGCGCAAGGGACGCGAGAGGTGAGCTACGTGCCCAGTTCCTCCCTGCACAATTCGTAGAAATTGCAGTTTTTGCAGGAATCGGGATCGGCGGCCAGTTCCCATTCGTCTTTCGGCTGCGGTTCATTTTTTTCACGGTTGAAATCGACCAGATATTCCGTCATCTCCGCAATGGAGTCTTCAATCTGTGCTTCGAGCCGTTCGAAATCCTCCGGCGTAAGCTGGAACGGAGCGACTTGTCCTTCGTTCAGGTATTCAACGTAAAGAAAGGTTTCTTCCGGTTTGGCGCGGAATTTTTCGCGGGCCCAGAGGGCATAGAGCCCCAGTTGTTCGCGGTGCGAAGCTTTAATTTTTCCGGCCTTCCAGTCATGAATGTGAAACTGTCCGTCGATGCGATAGGCATAGTCGGGAATTACATACATCTTCACGCCTTTAAACAGGATGTTTTCCGAGTCGCCGCCTGTGTCTGCGGTTTTGATCGGCAGTTCCTGCTCGCGCGTGACGGTTCCAATCCTTGGAAGAACCTTTGCGATGAAGTTTGCGATGCAGTTTTTGATCTGGCTGCTCATTTGTTCCGCAATGGTTTTTTCATCGCCCAGTGTGCCGTAGTAGTGTTCGCGCAGGCAGCAGAATTGTTTCGGATTGGTTTTCCACTCGCCGCGTTTGGATTCCGTCCATTTTTGGCGCAGGAAGGGGCGGGCGACGGTTTCGAACGCCTCTTCAGCGGTGATGGGATTTCCCGCCTGATGCTGGCGCAGCACGCGCATAATGGTGTTTTCCGCCGCCTGACCCATCAGGCCCCAGCAGTTGTCCATTTTATTGAGCTGATAGGCCTTTTTTTGTTCCGGCGAGGCGTTTTTTTCCCAGCCGCCCCACATGCCGTATTTGCTCCAGTAGCGCCGACGGCGGCATTCGTCGAAATCGGCCGCCGAGCTGAACGACCACGAAAAGGTGTTTTGAAGTTTTCCCATGCGGAGGAATCTAACGGCAACGGCGCAAAGAATCAAAGAAGAAGCGTTCCGGTTTTTATTTTGCTTCAGTCAGTTTATTGGTGACCGGCGGGCCGAGCGGAATTTCAATCAGTTGGCGGAATTCGACCGGGTCGCCGTATTCTTCGGGCGGTTCGGCGTAGAGTGTGATTTCAACCAGTCCGGGGATGGCGTTGCTGTACTCCCATTGATCCGTCCAGCCTTCTTCGCCTTCTTTCGTGTCATAAATCCGGCAGCGGAGTCCTTTGATGCTTTCGCTGACCAGCCAACTGCCTTTTTTCACCTCTTCTTCATCGGCCAGATAGGGCCAGACGGTGACAACCAGCCCTTCGATGCCGTCGTCATCTCTTCCGGCGCCGACTTCAATGCGATGCCGTGTGTGGCCGCAAATTTCGCCGGGCGGCATAAAGGCCCCGCTGTCGGTTACCCAGCAGATGGTGTGTTCGCCTTCCCCTTCCGAATTGTTTTCGATTCGGAATCCATATTTTTCCGGCGCGTTGGTGGAGATGGACATGGATCGAAGCGCGGCGGTCAACTGGCCCATCACAAAATCGCCGTGATGCACCTTGTCGATCAGAACCCGTGCGCCCGACCAGGCGCGTGTCACCGCTGAAAAGGTCTGAAATGCAATCGCCATCGCGATGGACATAATCAGGATGGCGATCATGACTTCCAGCAGCGTGAAGCCGGAAGAAATCGCCGAATGCCGAATGCCGAATGCCGAATGTTGATCCGGGTTTGGTCGCAGAACGGCTTTGATTCGGCGGCATTTAACAGGCAATCGGGCTTTTAACGAGCCGGGCGCGACGAATGTCGGGTAATGAATCGGCAATCGGCAATCGGCAATGCTCATGGCTCTTTCTCCGGCTTGATGTAGAGCAGGGTGGCGGTTTCCTCAAAACTGTTGCGTCC
>JALOTS010000228.1 GCA_025457785.1 Pontiellaceae bacterium
ACCTTGAAACGTCCGAATCGTTTTATCCCTCCATCTGCACAACGCAAAGCTGGCAACAGCGGCTCGACACCGTCAAATCGGCACAAGCCGCAGGAATGGATATCTGCTGCGGAGGACTCTTCGGGCTGGGCGAAAGCTGGGACGACCGGATTGATCTGGCCTTCACGCTGCGCGATCTCGGCGTTGACAGCGTACCGATCAATTTTCTCTATCCGCACGAAGGAACGCCCTTCGGCAACCGCCCGCTGCTGGATTCGGCGGAGGCGCTTCAAATCATTGCTGTTTTTCGATTTATACTCCCTAAGGTAACGTTACGCATTTGCGGCGGACGCACCCAGGTTGTCGGCGACCGGGCAGCTGATCTTTTCGCTGCGGGTGCCAACGGACTGATGACCGGAGACTATCTGACCGTCGCCGGGTCACTCTACGAAGCTGACCTTGCGATGATCCGCTGTCTCGGCCTGCAAATCGAACCCTCGTAAACGTTCCTTAAAACGTGAAATCAGCTTTAAAGCCAAAGGTGACATTGAAATCAAACGCTGGGTACTGGCCTTCGGGCGGTCCGCCAAGGTAAAAGGCCCCAAATGGCTCAAGGAGCAGATCGCGGAGGATATCCGAACGATGTCGGGTTAAGGAAATACGGGCGATATCCCGTCAAAAAACAGGAGGTTTTGAGGCTGGCGGATTCCCGATAATTCGAGTTTAGTAACAGCTTGTGAATCAGGAGAAATAAACATGCTGAATATTGCAGTTTTCGGATCGGGATCGGGGTCAAACTATCAGGCCATTGCCGAGGCCATCGCGGCAGGCCGCCTGAATGCCCGTATTGCCTGTGTCTTCTCGGATGTAAAAGAGGCTTTTATTCTCGAACGCGCCCGCAAGCTGGGGCATCCGGCCATCTACCTTGACTGCGCCCCGTTCAAAACCAAACTGGATGGCGAGGCCGAAGCCCGCGCCATTGAGCTTATCAAACAGCATGGTGGCGATTTTATCGCTCTGGCCGGGTTTATGCGTATTGTAAAACCGGGCCTGCTGAATGCCTTCGCCGGGCGCATTGTCAACATCCACCCTTCCCTGCTGCCCGCCTTTCCCGGTCTGGAAGCGGGAAAACAGGCGCTCGACGCGGGGGTTAAAGAAACCGGATGCACGGTGCATTTCGTTGACAGCGGCATCGATACCGGCCCGATCATTGTTCAGCGCAAAGTTCCGGTGCTTCCGGACGATACCGTTGAAACCCTGATGAACCGCATCCATGCTCAGGAGCATATCGCCTATCCGGAAGCCTTGCGGATCGTTGCTAAAGGCATGTAGTCCAGCCTTTAGGCTGCCCGTCGGAACGGGAACACGCTGAAACGCGGACTACGAACGAAGAGGCACGCAAAAATAATAAAACCTTCGAACAAAGGTTTTAAAAAGTTCGTGCTGTCCCCTGTCCTTTCGTGATTAACTCTCTTCCATGAAAATACTTTGCTGCGGATTTTTTCCGGCGTTGCAACGCACGATAGAGTTCGCCTCATTCCGTCATGGAGAGGTAAACCGTGCCCGCAAGGTTTCCGTTGCCGTCGGCGGCAAAGCCGCCAATGCCGCCCGGGTGCTGAAACTTCTCGGTGCCGAGCCCCAACTGCTCAGTTTCGCAGGCGGCGGAAACGGCGATACAGTTCGCGCTCTGCTCGATGCCGAACAGCTTCCCGCCTGTTGGGTTGAAACGAAGGCAGAAACCCGCATCTGCCAGACCCTGCTTTCTGCCGATACCGGCGGCTGTACCGAGCTGGTTGAAGAAAACCCGCCCCTTTCCGCCAGTGAGTGGAAAGCGTTTATAAAAACCTTTGCCGCCATCCAGAGCGATTTTGACCGGATTATTTTTTCCGGAAATCTACCAAAGCACGCCCCGCAGGATGTTTACGCGGAATTGCTCTCCCGCACCGGCGGGGAAAAGGTTCTGATCGACAGTTCCGGAGCGCCCTTGCTGGCGGCGCTGGAACAGCGGCCCGCCGTCGTAAAACTGAACGCCGAAGAACTCCGTGCAACATTCAAAAGCACCGAATCCATCACAGAACTGGCGGAAGAACTGATGGCTCAAGGCGCGGGCGCGGTCGGCGTTACACAAGGCAAAGACGAGGCGCGTTTGTTTCTTTCCGGCGAGGCATACGCCTTTTCGATTCCGCAAGTGAATGCACTCAACCCGATCGGAAGCGGCGATGCCGTCAACGCCGGAATTTCCTATGCACTGGCAAACGGGCATTCTCTCGTTGAAGCCTTTGTCTTCGGTCTGGCCTGCGGAACATCCAACGCCATGAACATGGAGCCGGGCGTTGTCTCTCTTGAACAGATTGCTGACATCGCCCGGCAGATTCAGATACTCGGATGAAAAAGTTTTCTCGCAAAGGCGAAAAGAACCCAGCGCAGCAAAACCGCAACCAAAACGGGAAAAGATCAAAATAATTAAGGACTGAATAATAAGATAAAATTTTGAGTGCGGGATTATAAAATTATATGAGTCCTTTCAGACAGTACAAGCAGTGGATGATTGATCGCTACGGCGACGCGCTGTTCCGCGTTCCCGTTCAGCTCGCTTCATCCTGTCCGCATGGACGGTGTACATTCTGCTCCGAAACCGGTGCAAAGGCGCAGCAGACGCAGCGGCAGGAAAGCCCGGTTGACCAGATTGAAGCCGCCATCAAATTTTCAAAACGCCGCTACAAGGCGCAAAAACTGATGCTCTACATTCAGGCCTTCACCTCCGACCTGACCGATCCTGAGCAACAGGAACAGATTCTCCAATGTTTGGAAAACTATCGGTTTGAGGCGATCAGCATCGGCACCCGCCCTGATTGCCTGCCCGAATCTGCATTGTCGTTTCTCGAAACACTGAAATCTAAAGCCGAGGTCTGGGTCGAACTCGGCGTACAAACCGTCAACGACGAGACCCTGAACCGGATTCATCGCGGCCATGACTGGGAATGCGGTAAACAAGCCATTCTGGCGCTGGCGGAACGGGGCATTCATGTCGCCCCGCACGTCATTATTGGACTTCCCGGAGAATCTTCCAGTGATTGGACCCGCACGGCGGAGGAACTGGCGAAACTTCCGATATCCGGAATCAAGATTCACAACCTGCACATCATGAAAGACACGGAACTTGCGGCGCAATATACCGAAGCGCCCTTCCCTGTTCTCAGCCATTGGGAATATGCCGAAGCGCTCATGGAATTCCTGCGCCGCATCCCGGCGGACATTCCGGTCATGCGGATTTCAACCGACACACCGGACGACCAGCTCGTCGCCCCGCTCTGGCATCTCGAAAAAGGGCAGTTTCTCGATTACGTCAGCCAACAAATGGAAATGCGCGAGATTCACCAAGGCGAGTTGCCGAGTGGAGTATTGGAGTACGGGAGTAATGGAAATTGCAAAACTCCACCACTCCAAAACTCCTTTACTCCAGTCTCTACGGATGATGGCTCAACCACCTTCTTTTCCACTGATTGGAAAGAGCATTACCACACCAAAGCCGGAGCCCGGCTGGAGGCGGAGAAAAAGTTTGTCGAACCATCCAAACTCGCTGAAAAACTGCAAACCTCAAACATCAAACTGCTGGATGTCTGCTTCGGGCTCGGCAACAACTCCCTGGCGGCGCTGTGTGCACAGAGAGGAGGCAGGAGTGTCTGCTCCACAGGTGAGGCAGACACTCCTGTCTGCCATTCGCATCGACTGGAAATCACCGCATTGGAAATGGACAAGCGCGTTGTGCGGGCCGCCGCCGAATTTTTTCAATCCCTGGAAACCGATCCGGTTGTTTGGAATCTGGTTCTCAAAGAGCTTCTCCGTTCAAACCAATCGGCAATCGGCAACCGAGCCTCTGGCGAGCCGGGCTCCGCAAACGCGGAGCAACGAAGTGGCAATCATCAATTGGCAATGCGGTGGGGCGACGCCCGCTATCTCGTCCAAGGTTTGGAAAACGAAACCTTTGACGTGGTTTTTCACGATCCGTTTTCGAGCCAGCACTGCCCGGAACTCTGGACGGTCGAGTTTTTCAAACAGCTTTACCGGGTCATGAAACCGGACGGTGTGCTGCTGACCTATGCCTCCGCCCTGCCCGTGCGCGGCGCGCTGCGCGAGGCTGGATTTTTGATCGGCGAAACCCGTCCGGGGCATCAAATGGGCAACGGGACAATCGCTGCCAAACGCCCGGCGGACATTGAATTTCCAGTGGACGGAAAGCCGGACGACCGCCGGAGCATCCCGTACCGCGATCCCTGTCTTTGCGCGACCTCCAAAACCATCCTGCGCAACCGGCAGGAAACGATTAAATCCTGACAGTTGCTCAATGACAAAGTCGTCCTCCATTCCAATCTGTCCGCTATGTGCCCATCATGCGCCGGAGCCGTTTTATCGCGACCGAAAACGCGACTGTTTCCGCTGCCCGCAGTGCGATCTGGTTTTTGTTCCGCCGGAATTTCACCTCGCGCCCGCCGCCGAAAAGGCGCGCTATGACCATCA
>JALOTS010000229.1 GCA_025457785.1 Pontiellaceae bacterium
AAATCCTTTGCGCTGTCTTCGGGCTCCCGTGTCCCCCACGCGGATTGCGCTGCCATCGGTATATGAGGGCTTATTCGTTCCGCCGACATTGGAGGTTTCCGACGATTCGTCCACGTAGCCGTCGTGTGTGCCGATGGAGGTGAAAGTCAGGGTCACACTGGGTGCCGGACCGCGTGAGAGCGCCAGATTAACCGTTGAGCCGCGATTCGTTACAACCCCGCCGCCGGGGGTCTGGCTGTATATTTTTCCGGCGGCAACCGTGCTGTGGTAATTCGAAGAAACCGATCCGACCGCCAGTCCGGCATTCGTGATGCTTGTTCCCGCAGCGGACAATGTCAGATTGGTCACCCACGGAACGGTCGTTGTTGCCGGTCCGCCGGATGAACTGACACTGACAGTCTTTGTGCTGTTGGCGCTCACATCCGTACTTACATCGACAATATGATATGACGTGCCGTCAAAAGCCTGGGTAATTGTGCCGTTGGTGACGGTATAGGTGTTTCCTTTCGGCATAACAAAACGGACATGTGCACCATAAATCGTGAAACCGTAACGATTTGTAATTGTTGCGGTGTTGGCTGTCAGTGTTCCGTTGTTGTTGCCGGAATAGGTAAGCGAAACGGCCGGAACCCATGTCGAAGGAGTGTCTTCATTTCCGCCGGCCAGAGCCAGTGTCACCGCTGTGGAACCGGACGGTTTCGTAAAAGTTCCGTTGCCGTTGTTCACCCGGAACAGATTGTATTCCAGATGGTAGCCGACCGCCCCGGCGATATAGGCGACTTCAGGTGCCGAACCGTCAGGAATTGTAAAATCGCCGTTGGCATCTCTCGGCTCCCCGTCCAGTTCAAAGGGATTAAACGTGCGCACATTATGCAGATCGCCGGCCAGCACCAGATCCAGCGGCGTATTCGTATGAATGGTCTTGTGCATTTTGTCGAAACAGTGCCCGGCTGTCACAAAGAAATTCCCGCCGGAACCGGCTCCCTTCAGCCATGCAATCGCTTCACCCGGTTGAGAGGATGCACCCCACACGTTGTTCATCAGCATGAAGCGGCCGTTTCCGTACTTGAACGATTTATTCTGGAGACCGTAAATATCATTCCAGTAATCAGCGTTTGCCGCCGACGTGTTGGATTCGTAGTTGTTACTTGGCGCATCATGATCACCCGGAACAAAAAATGCAGCGCCCGATATATCATTCGGCCCAAGATAACTGCCCGGTCCGTTTAAATATTCATCGAGCTGAGCCGTGAGATTGGCGCCGTAAAGCAGGTCTCCCGTTTCGACGAGGATCTCGACATCCAGGATATTGGCGATTTTCATCAGCAGGTCTCTTCTCTCGTCCACGATCAGTTTGTCGGCAAGAGTGCCCTGATACATATGACTGTCCGAAATGTGCATGATGTAATAATTGTCCTTAAACCCCTTAACCACCTTCACTGCCGCAGCGGAAGTCACATCGCCGGTCGATGTTTTCAGAACCAGATTGTAACGGTCGGCCGGAGTGCCGGTCGGAACTTTAACCGTGTACTTCCGGTTGCAGGTGTTTCCGGACATTGAATCGTACGTCCAGGTCGTTGTTGTGTTCGTGGCGGTTATGACGGCCGTCACTGTTTTCCAGGCACTTTGCAACTGCACAGAGTTCAGATTCTGGCCGCTGTCTGCTGAAAACCACACCTCAAAGGTCTCATTGGTTTTTACGATGGCGGTTGTTGACCGCCACGGATAGACAATCTTTGCACACCAACCTGTGCCCCAAACGCTGCATAGCAATAACATACAACTGATCAGACTGATTCGATTGCCCCGTGTTCCGCTAAACTTTTCCATACTGACCGCTCCTTTTTGTAAGATTACATCCGGACACTTTCCTCCCATTAGACGAATAATATATCATTTATCGTGAAATATAAAAAATCACCTCTTGCCAACCTCTGATCAAAGGTTGACAAAATGGAAGAAAAACCGGTGTCGGATGAAAAAAGATCCGGAATCCGGCTGCGGCGGCAACGCCGTTCAGGAGGACTGATGGATGGAACGGTATTTAGACGGGCTCATTTTGTAATATTTTTTAAATGTCCGACTGAAATTTGTCGGCTCGTCAAATCCCGTCTGGAAGGATATTTCCGTGACAGGCAGCGAGGTGCCGATGAGCAATTCAGCCGCCTTCGCCATCCGAAACTCATTCAAAAAATCGCCCGGGGTTCGACCGGCAACCGCTTTAAGTTTCCGGTGCAGTGTGCGCAGGCTCATGTTTAATCCGTCCGCAAACTGCTCCGGGCTGAACTCCCAGTCCGAATAACCTTCTTCAAGGACCTTCTGTGTTTTTTCGAAAAATTCTTTATCCAGCGTGTTTTCGGGAATAACCGGTGTTGACACAGCATTCTCGCGAGAAAACTTTTCGCGCAGCAACCGGCGCGATTCCAGCAGATTGGCGATACGAACCCGCAGAAGCTCCATATGAAACGGCTTGGTAATATAATCGTCCGCGCCGGTTTTCAACCCCTCCATCTGATGTTCCAGCGACGTTTTTGCGGTCAGCATGATTACCGGAATATGCGATGTTTCCATGCCGGTTTTCAGTTCCCGGCACAGTGCAATTCCGTCCATCACCGGCATCATCAGATCGGTTATAATCAGATCCGGAACCTGCGCTTTGGCTATTCGCAGACCCTCGGCCCCGTCTTCTGCCGTTTCCGTCTGGAAAGACGGCGACAGCCCCTCGGCAATAAAGTTTCGAATATCCAGATCATCTTCCACAATCAGGATCAGCGGAAGGCCGTCACCCGAGTTGCAGGACTTATCAGACATGTTCGACCTATCCGAAGGTTCAACCGCTGATAGATCTTCACGCACAGGCTGATCGGGAATATCACCCGGCATAGCTTTCCCATCCACCGGCAACAAAACAGTAAACCGCGTTCCCGGTCTTTTTTTATCCGGAGAGATAGGGCTTTCAACATGAATTTCACCGCCCAGAAGGTTCACCAGCTCTTTCGTTAAATTCAAACCGATCCCGGCCCCGACCGCAATTGATGTTTCCGGAACCCGGTAGAAGCGGTCAAAGATATGTTCCAGATGCTCCTGGGCAATTCCCACCCCCGTGTCTTCCACAGTAAAACGCAGCAAATGATGTTCCGAAACCGGCCCTTCCGCTTCAAGACGCACCCGGACTTCACCTCCGGACGGGGTATATTTGATCGAATTGGCAATCAGGTTGGTGAAGATCTTTTGCAATTTATCAAAGTCGAACCAGCCCCGGCACTCCTCAACATTCTCAAGAAAGCATGAAATTCCGGCCTTTGCGGCCAGCGACTGCAACGAGGTTACCACATCATTCACAACCGGTACCAGATCCCCGTAAGTTGCTTCGATTCCGATTTTCCCCTCCTCGATTTTCCGGAAATCCAGCAATTGCGTAATCAGCGTGGCCACGCGCCGGGCATTACGCACCATCATCGAAAGCACCTGCTTTTTCTTCGGATCAGATTCCGTGTTTAACATCATCTCCAGCGGCCCCATAATCACAGTTAGAGGCGTACGCAATTCATGTGAAATGTTGGTGAAAAATCCGGTCTTGAGCCGGTCAATTTCCAGCAAATGGTTCTCCCGGTCAGTTTGCTGTTTCAGTAAAAAGGCATCGTGTTCCGCCTGCCGTTCCTTCAGGTGCCGCTCGCGGGTCCGAACCAAAAGCCAGGCAAGCAGCACAATTAACCCCACCAAAACGGACACCATCAGCAGGAACCACGGCTGCCGCCAAAGCGGAGCAACCACCGAAAATTCAATGCGGGCCGGTGTCGGGTCAACATTAAAATCCCGGTCACGCGACCGGATCTCCAGCGTATGCCGTCCGCTGTCCAGCTTTAAAAAGGTTTTGCTGGTTTCATGTGAAAAAGCGGACCATTCACCGCTGTTCAGCCGCCACGAATACTGCAGCTCCGCAGCCGGGGTATGATGCCAGAGATCCGTTCCCGACCAGGTAATATGACTGTTTCCAGGCTGCGAAACGGACGGCAGATACTCGAGAATACGCGTGTCCGGCGGGTTTTTCTCCGGCCGGTGCCGGACCGTGCAATACTGCTCGTTCTCGGAAACCGCTATGTACAACTCACGCGACTCGCCCCGCGAGTAATTCAACCAGACTGATCCGTCCGAAGATTGATGCATTCGGCTTGTTCTTTTTGACATGGCAAACCATTCCGGATAAGCATTTTTTGTCCACGTTTTTCCGTCAAAGCGGCTGATTCCCTTGTCTGAAGATACCAGAATCGATCTATCGTCCATCACCAGAAGGCTGGAAAGAAACACGCTGGCCAACCCATCCTGTTCAGTAAACACCTCCCACGCATTATCCCGCCAGCGGCAAACCCCGAAATGCTCCTTGGCAACCCACAGGGCCTGACTTTTATCCACAGCCATATCCACGGAGTTCGCGCCTTGCAGCGAGGGTGTCTGACGGGCCGCCGGCGAGATGCCGTCATAGCGATAAAC
>JALOTS010000230.1 GCA_025457785.1 Pontiellaceae bacterium
GAACCAGACTCATCACTTTCTCGCAAAACGTACGCTCCGGACGGAGAACCTGCACCTCAAAGGGAAGCAGATCAAACGATGTTGCCATCTCTTCCTGGCCGTTCCGGATCATCATTTCATACAGATAGCAGCTCAGCGGCCGGGTTGCGCTGGGCTCAGACTCTCCCAGCCAAGAAATCTCCAGAATAATTACATCGCCCCGAACCTGCCCGAACCGCCCCTCAAAAAGCTTTGGATAACTGTGCGCCGTCTTTCGGATCATCCCGCGCTTCATCGTCACCCCGTCCACCTCTACTTCTGGAAGCAGGCCGGCAACCGACTGACTGACCGTCTTCAGCTTTTTCTTCAACTGCGCGCCGCTGTCTCCGGCAGACTGTCTCACCACCAGATCCACATCCTCCGAAAACCGGTCAATCAGCCCATAGCACTTCGACAGCGATGTTCCGCCCTTAAAAACACAATCCGCTGCCGCTGTACTGCCGAACACCGCCTTCAGTGCAAGCGTCACCCAGTAATCCTTCTCCACAAAAACTTCGGGCAACTGCATCGCCTGCGCGGTCGCCAAAACCGCCTGACGGAAAAGCCGACTCTCCTCATGAAGCCTCATACCCGAATCCTCCACACGTCCGCATCCTTCAGCACCCGTCCGGCCCCGGGAAAACAATACGTCGTCAGCGGATTCAAAGACTCCATCAGGCGAACAGACCGCTCGCCACCCGCCGGCTCGCCCAACAAAGCCCCCAGCAGGGCGCGGGTTGAAGGCGGATACTTCATCGCCAGGCGCACCAGTATCCGGCGGTCGTCCTCCGTCCGCTCCGCCACCAGCGCCCGCAAGCGCACACAGGCATCCTCCATCGAAGTCCCCGGAATCTTCTTCACCGTCCGAATACAATCCAGCAACTGAAGCAACGGAATATTCTCCGGTGTAATCCGGTTCTTTTGTTTCAAAAACACAATTCGGTACACCCCCCGGCGCAACGACGGGCGGACCTCATTGCGCCCGATCTGAATCACCCGCCCCACCTGCGTCGAAAGCTTCAGCGTATTATAAACACTCAACCCGGTCAGATAGCCCGTCATCCGCCCGCGACTCTCCAGCAAATCCTTCACCACCTCATCCGGCCCCGGCGGCAGCACCCCGAACGGACTGGATTCCGGCTTATAAAACCGGCCCTTCGACAACCGAACGATCTTCCCCGAATCCGCCATCCGGCTCAGTGCCTTGCGCGCCGCATCCAGACTCTTCACCTCACCCTTAAAACTAGAAGCGGTGAAAACATACCCCTTCGCGAAGCGATTGATCGAACTAGCAATGGTATCCGTTGTTTTCATCAAAAACAGAACCTAGTCTTACCCGAATAAATGTCCAGTTTATTCGATAAAAAAACGGACAAAACAACTTCAAGTCAGGCGGACTAAACCCGGCATGTTTTGTGAAATCTTTCATGGCGAAAAAGCCGCCCGTTCAACCTCCTGCTCCTCTGCACCGATATCAAAATATCCGCAACTTTTTCATTTAAAACCCCATCAACTCAGCAACCATCAACCGACAACTTCCCCCGCCCCGAACCCAACTTCTATTTTCAGCCACGAAAAGACACAAAAAACCGCAAAAAAACTCCGCCCTTCCAACCATTGGAACCTCATCCTGTTCATCCTGTAATCCCGTCAAAACTCTTCCAACCCTTGGAACATCAACTTCATTTTTAACCGCGAAAAAACGCGAAAGAGCGCGGAAACAACAGTCTTTCCAGTCTTCGGAAACCGTACCGCAGGCATCCTGCCTGCTCTTCCAACCATCGGAACTTTTCCATCATTTTCTCCAAACCCTGAAACCCGTTTTCTAAATTTCTTCGGCTGCTCCGTTTTTAAAATTCTCCGGTTGACCCGTTTTTCTTACAACCACAGCACCATCCAATTTTCTATGCAAAAGCGAAATAAGAGATAGATAATCAGCCGCATCATCTTCCCCACTCCATAGTATTTTCGGTTCATGCGCCAATGGGTTTCGAACGGCACTAAAACACCCTTTTAGCAAGGCTGAAAATCCCTTGTGTTCAGTTTGTTCAGTCTCCGTCTGCAAAGTATTAATTGCCAAGATTGGAGCATCAACAGCAAACACACTATCGACCAATACCGCACCATCTTTCTGTACACCTGACATTTCCCGAATACGTTGAGCAAGACCTTTCGACGCCTCAAAAACAGCGTGAAAATAATTATCTTGAAGCAGTTCAGAACGGCAATATTTGAGCACTTCCGGATGGATCGAACGTCCCTTAAACTTTGCTCTAATCGTTTGTGTCCGTTGCTCAGCCTCATCCAAACTATGGGCCATAGCGCAACCTCGCACCTGACCATCTTTTCCTAGCTCTAATCCAGAGAATGAAAGAGCGGTGTTAAGCTTCTCTCGATGCGCTTCAAACTCATCCGATTTGCCAACAAATCGTGACGGAGTGAGAAACGCTTGTATGAAATCAACAATCTTATTAGCACATGAATGCTGTTTTTGAGATGCCAAAAATATTGAATATAGACGCCGCCACTTGGTGCTTTCACCAGATTTATCCTCAAGTCCGCGATCTTTCAATATTCTGGATATGTCAGAGCCCGATCCGCATTCACCAAGAACACGAGACACCGATTCAATCTGACCTTCATCAAACAGTTCAATTTTTGCCATCAGCAAATCTCCGTCTACTAAAGGACGGGCAGGATGCCCGTCCTAATTCCCTTTTATGCTTTCTTGTGCTTTTCGTGGCCAATCCCATTTGCGTCCATTCGCGTAATTCGCGGTTTAACTTCCGTGTGTTCAGCGTATTCCGTGGTTTAAATCAATTTTTCCTTCGCGGTCATCTCCTCATACAGCTTAAACAAATGCTTCAGGCGTTCTTCGTCGGAGGCGAAGGTTTTGCTCCGGTAAAGGCGGCCGATGGCGGGTTTTCCACCAGCCGTCTCACATTTTCAGCTACTTCCGCAAGCTTCATAAACCCCTCAGGTTAAACCGCGCATAAAATTCATTCATCTTTACCACTATTTTCCAAACCTTGGAAGCGCCGACAATGTTTTTCACAGCCGGGCAGCACGGTCTTCGGATCGAAAGGCACTGCCGACGGCATAGGTGACGGATGCGCCGATGACGATCACCCAGGTCCACGCGATGGAAATCCACCCCATTTTAATGGCGGTAAGGCTTATCGCCGCCGCCAACAGTCCCACCCCGATTGCCAGCATATTTCCGGTATCGTTGCCGCGCCGGCCTCGCAGACCCAGCAGGAAGACCCCGAGCAGGACGCCGTACGTGACGCTGGTAACCTGAAATGCGAGCCACAGGAACGCCGCACTGTCGCGAAACAGCCACGCGATCAGCGCAAGCAATATGGCGAAAATGTAAACAAGCCCGCGGGAAATCACCAGATGGTTGAGGATCCTCCCCTCCCGACGCGTCAAGGGTTCGATCAAATCCCGCAAGACCGAGGAACTCAGGGCGGCCATCGTGGAATCCAGGCTGGACATCGCTGCAGCCAGCACGCCGGCAACCAGCAGCCCGCGCAATCCTGCCGGGGCGATCGCTGTGATAAACCGGGGGAATGCCGCGTCATTGCTTGAAAGATTGGTGAGCGCGGCGCCCAGCGGAGTGCCGCTGATCCCGTAGAGCCCGACCCCCACCAGCAGGAAAAGCGCCGCAATCGGGATGGCGATGAACCCGCTGAGGGCCACACTGCGCCGTGCGTCGGCCGCGTTTTTGGCGCTGAGCAGGCGTTGCGTGAGATCCTGATCCGTTCCCATCGCAGCCGTCGTGCTGATAAAACCGAACAAAACCGCCATCAGGAGTATATTCGAGTCGCTGAGCCATGCGCCGATTCCCTCTCCGTCGGGTGCGAGCCGGAAGATTTCAAATCGGCCGCCCTCCATGCCCGCCGATATAAACGAGTCCCATCCTAGCACCTGCACGGTGTAGCAAAGCGCACCGATCCCGGCCCCGATAAACACGATCGCCTGCACACAATCGGTCCAGATCACTGCCTTAATCCCGCCGTACCCTGTGTAGATCACCGTAAGGAGGGTGAACGCGATGATGACCCAATGCAGTGGCATCCCGAAAATAATGCTGAGTCCTTTGGCTGCAATCAGCAGCCTGACGCCGGAGGCCATCAGCCGGGTGGCCAGGAACAGCAGGGAACCCGCGTACTGGCTGCGCGGCCCGAAGCTCTTGCCGAGAAATTCATAGATGCTCATGCAGCCCGCATTGTAAAAGGCGCCAATGAACACGGCGGCGACGAAAAACCTCGCCAAAATGGACCCGATGCCGAACTGCAGGTAGGTCATATTTTCGCCAAAGCCAAGTCCCGGCACCGCGAGAAAAGTGGCCGCGCTAACTTCGGTAGCAATCAGCGACCCGAGCACCGCAAGCCATGGAACGTTCCGTCCCCCGACAAGAAAATCGGACTCATTCTCCTCCCGGCCGCCGGCATAGATTCCTACGCCAA
>JALOTS010000231.1 GCA_025457785.1 Pontiellaceae bacterium
GATCTTCCGGCGGCAAGGCAAAGTCCGCTGTGATGCGATTGACCAGCAGGTTGATGACGCGCACCTCCAGCAGGTTCGTCCCTCGTTTCAAAGTGGCTGTGATATTCAGGCGATAGGGTGGTTTCCACAACGCGCCGACAGACTGCCCGTTCAGCATAACTTCGGTGAAATTTTTCAAATCACCCAGGTCCAGATCAACCCGTTCCGTTGCATCATTCCATTGGAAGCTCTTCCGATACGTTGCCGCTCCGGAATAGCCGCGCAGTTCATCCTCGGCAAAGGTCGTCCATGAAACCAGATCCTTTAGATTCAACTCCCGGTTTAATCCCTCAAAGTGCAGCATCCAGTCTTTGGAAAGATCGAGCGGCGAGGGAACCGATGAAATGTCCACCTTTTTGGTTTTGACCGTTTTACTTTGGAGAACATATTGACCCGGCACCCAATCCACTAAATTCGAGCCGTCCACCTGAATCGACAAGGAAGTGTCTGCGGATTCTCCCTCCTTACGCACCGAAACCCAGTGGTCAGCGGGGGCGCCTTCGCGGAAAACAACAAAAACCGAACCGCGCGAATCGAGCCGTAGCGGCACGTCAACAAAGCCCTCCCGAGTCTGATAGACCGCGACGGCCTTTCGCCCGCCTGTTGCAGGATTCCACAACTCGGGAACACGACCCGCCGGAACACGGAAAGTGCCGGTGAATTGAACATTTGTCTTCGCCTGATTGGAGAGGAAAAAGAGATTTGCATCCTGGTCTTCCCTCTCAATATACAGCAATCAAAATCCGGTTCCGGAATACGTCGCCCAACTCCTCATACTTCACCTTCACCAGCGGCGGATACATCATTAGAACGAGGCCGATGGCTATCGGTATGCTGGTCTGCGTTCCTGCTGGTCGTAATGATCCGATCCAGTTTCCGAACTCTGGAATAAAATAGCCGAGCAATACTCCGACACCCATCGCCAGAAAAATCCAAAGCGTCAGAAACCGGTCTAGAAACGACAGCCGTTTAATAATTCCTTTACTCATTTTTCAGTCCTTGCGGCAGGGTTTCAATAAAAGCTTTGATTTCATCGCGGACGCGGCGGTAGCAGTTTAGTTTTTCCTCTGCGCCGGTCACCAGTGCGGCAAGCTTTGGCGGATCATCGAATCCAACATGCACAACTTTCGCTTTGCCGGGAAAGAGCGGACAGTGTTCGTTGGCGTGACCGCAGACGGTGATGACATAATCGAACGGGATGTGGAGCAGGTCGGCGACGTTTTTTGACTTGTGTCCGGAGATATCCACGCCCGCCTCCGCCATCACCTTGACAGCGTTCGGATTAAGTCCGTGGGTTTCGATGCCCGCCGAGTAGATGTCAATCACAGCGCTTTTAAGCGTCCGCGCCCAGCCTTCGGCCATCTGGCTGCGGCAGGAGTTGCCGGTACACAAAAAGAGGATTTTAAGTTTTTTCATGATCAGCTCCCATTAACCAGTTGTGTAAATCAGATAGATGCCGCCCAGCAGCACCAGCAGTCCGCAGATTTTTTTAAGGATGAGTGAACCTTTGGATTTTTCGTTCCAATTCAGATAGTGCTGAACGATTTTGGTGAACGTTCCGGCTGGCACGATCACGGCGCAATGGCCAATGCCGTAAAGCAACAGCAGACTCCCGGCATAAACCGGTTGTTCGGCACCGGCCTTAAAAACAATTCCGAGCAGCGGTGCCATGAAAGCGAAGGTACACGGGCCGAGCGCAATGCCGAAAACCAGTCCGAGAATAAACGCCGCCAGTGCGCCGCGCTGTTTCATCTTAACCTGACCGGGGCCTTTTCCTGTCAATGGAATCACGCCTAGCAAGTGCAGTCCGACGACAAAGAAAATGAGGGCGATGAAATAATTCGCGTACGGACCGAGGTCACCCATGATCCGTCCGGCGGCAGCGGTCAGCCCACCGATGACGGCGATGGTAATCAGAATGCCGGTGGCAAACAGCAGGGAAATCAAAAAGGCTCGTTTGGTCGAAATGCGTCCTTGTTCATCAATGAAGCCGACGATTAACGGAATCGATGCCAAGTGGCAGGGGCTGAGCAAAATGCTTAGAATGCCCCAGATAAACGCCGCGCTCAGCGCAATCAGCGGTGCGCCTTCGATCGCATGGGTTAATGTGGTGAATAATTGTTCCATGAAATCTCCTTCTATTTCCAATGAATGAAAGAAAGCAACGAATAATTATTGGGTAAGAAGGCGGAGGTCGAGTGATGTTTTTCCAAAGTTTGCCAGAAGGCCTGTGTGGTGACCGGTTTGCCGCATGTAGCTCAAAAGGCGGGTCATGTCAGTAGCTGATGACTGTTCATTCCGTGCTGTGATAGAAATGAGAATATTTGAATCGAGACAGAATGCGCCGATTTGCTTTTCTCCGAGACAGGCTCCCTCATATTGCAATGTTACCGATGGGATGCCGCACGAAATTATCCGGGTTGCGCACTCAGTCCGAAACAATCCCTTATAGGTTTCGGCACCGTATCCCAGCCCGTAGGCGCTGAAGAGGGAGTTAAATATCAAGTCAATCTGCTTTGCTATATTGTTGTTTAGTGTGTCCCATGATTCGTCCCGATTCATTACTCCCGAAATCGGTGTAAAGGGAATCCTTTTGTATTGAAGGCGTTCCAGTCCGAAATTGATTAATATGCCGAGGTTTTTGTTCCAGAACTTCAGGTAGTTGATCAGTTGAAAGTGATGGGCCGGTGCAAACGGACTGAGGATGTGTTTCAATTCCAAAATGATTGTGTCCTCGACCAAAATATCCAGCTCAAACTCGTCGGCGATCAGGTCGTGATTTTTCAGAACACCCCGAAGTTTGCTTCCGGCTTTAATTCCTTGTCGGGACAATGCGTGTAAAAGGGCAACGTGGTATGTTTCTTCATCCCATCCAGTGCCGAGTTTGCTGTGTACTTCCATCGCCGCCCCGACTATGGCGTAAGACAGCTCTGCATGAATCGGCATTTTTTTGTCTCCTGTCATTCGTTGCTTTCTTTCATTCGTTGGAAAGATTGATTCCCAACTCCTGCCATTTGACGAGGATGTCTTCTTTGGCGAAGAAACCTTCGTGGCGGAAGAGCTCTTTTCCTTCCGCATCAAAGAAAATCTGCGTCGGGATCGTGCGGATTCTGTATTGCTCGCCCGCCTCTTTGTTTTCCAAAACATCAATGAATACAACATCCAGTTTGCCAGCATAGGTTATCTTCAATTCATCGAGAATCGGAGTCATCATTCTGCACGGCACACAGTGTCCGGCACCCAGATCGAGCAGTTTGGGCAGGGGGGCTGTCTGTTGCGCCACCGGTTCAACAACCGGCGAAACAGAAGAGGCTTCATCCGGCGAGGGCAGGGGGCATATCCCGCCCGCGCAAGCAAACCCTTGCTTTTTTTTATGTTCCACCACAAATGCCACCGCACCGATCAGGGCGATCACAACCAACAGTTTTTGCCATTTGTTCATTTGAGGATTCCTCGTATACTATTGAATTTAATGTTCATAAACCCCTCCGTCATCCTGCAACCGCCTCACGGAATTCCCCGCCGCACCATTCACACACAAAAAGCGCCCCGCAACAGCCTGTTTTTGACAGAATAATTTAGGTCAGAATAATTTTTACTCAGGCATAGAATTCTCTCTCATTATTCTGCTCCCAAATCATTCTGCCAAATCTCCCCCTTCGTGTCTTTGCGTCGCGGTCAATACGCACTTCCGATTACCGATCTCCGATTTCTGATCTCTGTCTTATTCCGAAGTTTGCTCTAGCGAAGCGGTTGTAAAAAATCGTCCCTCTGCGCTCATCTGCGCCATCTGCGGATCGTCTTTACGTCCTTTTTGCGTTCCCTGCGTTTTTTTGCGGTTTCAAACTTTTCAATTTTCTCTCTTCGCGTCTGCGGTCATTACAGTGCTTGCGTTAGGCGAGCAGTTTGGCACCGGCATCGGCTGCTTTGCGAATGTTTTCTTCCGTTATCCCTGTCGATCCTTTTGCCATGCCAAGATCGGCAAGCTGAAGATGTGCAAAGGCTGTGAAACCCGCGCTTTCCAGGCAGGCTTTCACGCAGTTGAGCGGGCAGCCGTCTATCGCCAGCAGTTTGGAGGCGGCTTCCGTGTTTTTCATAATTCCGGGGATGCGTCCGCCGACTCCGGCCAGACAGAACATTTTTCCGGCTCCGTCTTTGGTCAGCTTTCGGGCCGCCAAATCGGACACCGCGCCGACATCCGCCGCGCCGGAGCAGGCGAAGATGAGTTTAGGGGCTGCATTACAGAGGCAACTGTCTTTTTTATCCGTGCTCATATGAATCTCCTTTAGATTCTTCGATAGAAGAATCTATATTATTTTAGTTTAGTAATTTTTTTATCTCTTCCGCCGAGAGAACTTTTCCGACGCTCTTTACCTGTCCGTCAATGGCCAGTGCGGGAGTCATCATCACACCGAATTTCATGATGTCGTTGATCTGCGTGACCTTTTCAA
>JALOTS010000232.1 GCA_025457785.1 Pontiellaceae bacterium
CGAGGCATCGACCTGCCGGAAAACTTCGGCGGCGACGGAAGCGCCCGCCAGAACAGCCGCCTCGCGGGCAACAAGCTGCGCCCTGGCTTTTTCATCACCCGGCACCAGCGCAAAGGAAGTTACATCGACCGCCTTCGGGCCGAGATCTTCGGCCAGCGCCTCACAGATGCGCTGCTTCACCTCAGGAAAAGAAAGAATATCGGGAAGGTTCATACGCTGTCTCCAGAATCAAGTTGTTCCGTCCGTTTTTTATCCGAACCCATTAACACGCCAACCGGTTTTAGCGGTTCTATATTCTCACACACAATTTTGATGGCGGCGGCAATTGGAACCGCCAGCAATGTGCCGGCAATACCCCACAGCCAACCCCAGAAAACCAGAAAAATCAGGATCACCATCGGACTGAGATTCAACCTGTCGCCGACCACCTTCGGCTCAATCAGACAGCCGATGGTCTGATGAACGATCAGCAGTGCAATCAAAATGCCGACGGCAAACCATATATTGGGGTAAAACTGAATAAACGCCAGCAGCACGGGCGGAACCGTGGCAACCACCGTTCCAATGCTTGGAATGAAACTGAGCAGAAAAGCGAGCACGGCCCAGGTAATCGGAAAGTCGGATTTCCCGATCACAAGCACGATCCAGACCAGCAGACTGGATACCGTACTCAGCAGCAGTTTCACGTAAAGATACCGGCTGATTTGACTCGAAATCGCGGCGGTAACCTCCGCGATACGCCTGCCCCGCTCATCCGGAAATGCACGGCAGACTTTTTCTTCGAAACAGGGTTTGCCGAGCAGCATGAAAATTAAAAAGACCAGTACCATCGCCAGGTTGCCGGCAAACGAAACAAACGAACTGGATAAAGCAACCAGCCGATGTCCGATTTCGTTTTTCCAATCCATTCCGCCGAGCGACAGCCAGGACGGCAGGGTGTACCGATCCGTAACCGTTTTAGTGATTTCCGTAAGTTTATCGGCGTACTTCGGATATTCCTCCACGAAGGCCATCCCTCGGGCATAAATAAAAAGTCCGGTCAGATAAAAAAAACCGAACAGCAGAAGCATGACAACTGCGACAGCCGGGCCGACCGGCATACGCCGGCGGGCAAGAAAATTAACAACGGGCGCAAGAATATAGGAAAGGAACCAGGCGATGACAAAAGGAAGAATCACCGCCTGTGCGGACTTTAAAATGAATCCGGCGGACAACAGCCCAACCAGGCCGCCCAGCGGGATAAACATGCGCATGTTCGACTGCATAACTCATTCCCTTTTAAAACCTGCCGGTCGTTTCTGATCAGACCGTGTCCGGCAGTTTTTTTCCAGATCCCATCAGAATGCTGACCGGCTTAAGCACTTCGATGTTTTCGCAAACAATTTTGATCGCAGAGGCAATCGGAACCGAAAGCAGCGCTCCGGTAATCCCCCACAACCAACCCCAAAATACCAGCGAGATCAGAATGACCACCGGACTGAGATTCAGGTTGTCGCCCGTGACCTTCGGATCAATAAAATTACCCATCACCTGCTGAATCACAGTCAGTGCCGCCAAAACAATCAGCGCGGTCCAGCCATCGGGATAAAACTGAATAAAGGCCAGCAGTACGGGCGGAATCGTGGCAACAATCGAACCGATTGTCGGAATAAAATTAAAAAGAAACGTCAGTACGCCCCACGTAACCGGGAAATCGACTCCGATCAAACGAAGCACCAGCCAGGCAAGAAAACCGGTCGCCGCGCTGATCAGCAGTTTAATGTAAAGATAACGGGTGATCTGATAGGCGACAGCCGAAGTGACCCGATTAAGTTTTTCACTCCGGTCATCCGGAAAGGCGTGCCGCAGTTTGTTATCCAAATAGGGTTTTCCCAGCAGTATAAAAACCAGAAAAATCAGCACCAGAATGAGTTTCCCGGCGAACTCAACAAACGATCCGGGAATCGACATGATGAACTCGCCCGCTTTTTCCTGCCAATCAACGGTGTTAGGCGAAATCCAGGACGGAATAGTGTACCGTTCGTCCAACGCGGCAGCAATCTCCGTAAATTTTTTCTCATATTTCGGATACTCTGCCACAAATGCCATCACCCGGGCATAAAGAAACAAACCGGTCAAATAAAAGAATCCCAGTAACACAATCAGAACAACCCCCACCGACGGACCGGAGGGAACCCCTTTACGCGCCAGAAAATTAACCAGCGGGGCAAAGAGATAAGAAAGAAACCAGGCGATCACCAACGGAAGAATCACCGATTGGGCGGTTTTCAGAACAAACCCGACCAAAATCAAAGCAATGATTCCGATTAAAGGAATTAAAATGCGCTGATTTTGCTCCATACGGCGTTCCTTTATTTTAGGCGCGACTCATACGCCGAAATATCGGCCTCATATTGAAGCGTCTCGGCGATATCATCGAGTCCCTGCAACAGCTTGTTCCGAAGCACCGGATCGACACGAAACGGATAAATCCGGTCGCCCGTCGAAGCATGAAGGGTCACGATCTGCTCGTCCAGATTCACCGTGCTCTTTACCCCCGGTTTTTTTTCCAGTATCTGAAAAATTTCGTCCACCTGCACATCCGTCAATTCAATCGTCAGCAGTCCGTTCTTCCCGCAATTGCCCCGGAAAATATCGGCGAAGGCGGGAATATCACCTTCACGCGGTGCAATAACCGCCTTGAACCCGTACTGAGCCACCGCCCAGACCGCATGTTCGCGGCTGGAACCGCACCCGAAATTATTCCGGGCGACCAGAATCTGAGCGCCCTGCGCTTCCGGTTTATTCAGTACGAAGTCCGGATTATCCGATCCGTCGTTGTTGTAGCGCCAGTCGGAAAAAAGCGCCGCGCCGAAACCGGTCCGTTTAATCGACTTCAGATATTCCTTCGGAATAATCGCGTCCGTATCAATATTCGCACGATCTACACCCGCCACAACCCCTGTAAATGTCTTAAACTTTTCCATTTTGTCCTCCAAACTGAACCGCGAATAGCCGCGAATAAACGCGAATCACCAGGTTCTGTACTGTTTTCCGTCATTTCTTGTTTTCTGTGATGAACCGGTTCCGTCCGACCCCCAACACAACCTGCTTTTTATCAGAATAATTCAGGTCAGAATAATGAAAGAGAATCTATACATGAGTAAAAATTATTCTGACCATAATTATTCTGACCAAACTCGACATTCGAATTTCGTGCTTATACCTGCCGGATATCCACAAAGTGTCCATGAATCGCCGCCGCCGCCGCCATGGCCGGGCTGACCAGATGAGTCCGTCCGCCCTTGCCCTGCCGTCCTTCAAAATTGCGGTTGGAGGTCGAAGCGCACCGCTCCTTGTCTTTCAGCCTGTCGGCGTTCATAGCCAGACACATGCTGCAGCCGGCATAACGCCACTCGGCGCCGGCCTCCACAAACACCCGGTCAAGCCGCTCTTTTTCGGCGGCGTAGCGTACCGCTTCCGAACCGGGCACAACCAGCATCCGAACACCGGAAGCCACTTTTTTTCCTTTGATGACCGCCGCAGCCTCGCGCAAATCTTCCAGCCGTCCGTTGGTACAGCTTCCGACAAATACCGTGTCGATGTGAATGTCGGTCATCTTCATACCCGGCTCCAGTCCCATATAGTCCAGTGCCGCACGGACATCCGCCGAACTGTACTCCGGAACCAGATCCAGTTCCGGCACCACGCCGTTCACATCCGTTACCATGCCGGGACTGGTTCCCCAGGTGACCTGCGGAGCCAGATCGCTTACATCAATGATCAGCTCGTAATCAAACGCTGCGCCGTCATCCGTCGTCAGCTTTTTCCACTCTTCGATGGCAGCGTTCAGCGCCTCGCCTTTGGGCGCGTAATGGCGGTTTCCGGCGGCGATATAATCAAACGTCACCTGATCCGGAGCGACCAGACCGGAGCGTGCGCCGCCTTCAATCGCCATATTGCAAAGGGTCAAACGGCCCTCCATGGAAAGCGTACGGATGGCCTCGCCGCAAAATTCGAACGCGCAGCCTGTTCCGCCCGCTGTGCCGATCATGCCGATCAGTTTCAGCGCCATATCCTTGGCGGTCACGCCTGGCTGAAGTTTTCCGGTGAATTCCACCTTATAATTCCTGGGCTTGGTCTGGCGCAGCGTCTGCGTGGCCAGCACATGCTCCACCTCGGAGGTTCCGATTCCGAAGGCAATCGACCCGAACGCGCCGTGCGTCGCCGTGTGCGAATCGCCGCAAACCACCGTCATGCCGGGCAGAACAATGCCCTGCTCCGGCCCGATAATGTGAATCACGCCCTGCCGGTCATCGCCGAGGGGAAACAGCGTTATGCCGGTTTCCGCCGCGTTACCCGTCAGCGCGTCAATCTGCGCCTTGGCAATCGGATCCGTGATATTCATCCGGTTTTCGTCGGTTGGAACATTATGATCCATCGTCGCGAACGTCCGCTCCGGACGGCGAACTTTGCGGCCTGCGAGGCGCAGCCCT
>JALOTS010000233.1 GCA_025457785.1 Pontiellaceae bacterium
AATCCGAAATCCGAAACTCGAAACAAATCCAAATAAAACAAATTCAAATGCCCCAAACAAAAACCAAAATTCCGGGGCTACGTTTGTTTTGAATTTTGAGAATTTAAATTTAAATTCTCTAAGAGGGTGCCCGCGCCGCGGGCTTCAGCATTCAGCATTCAGCATTCAGCATTCTAATTTTTCTAATCTTGCCTACATCATGTACACTTCCGGTTCAACCGGACAGCCCAAAGGCGTTGTGGTTATACACCGGAATGTCGTACGGTTGGTAAAGAATACGAATTTTGTTTCTTTGAGTAAAGAAACAAGGGTACTGCAAACCGGTGCCCCGGTTTTTGATGCCACCGCCTATCCAAGCATCATCGTCATGCAGAAAGTAGATCAAGCGTCCCGCTTGATCAAAAGCAAGCGAGACGCTTGCTCTACCTTCCACGCCATGACATGGACACCCGGTCCGCGTATTGAGGATTTCGCCGCCATCTTCGAGCAACGACGCTTTTTGATGAAGCAGGAATATCTCACCGCCAACGGCTGGCAGCTCGAAAATCCACAGGTCTTCGCTCTTATGCAAAAACTTCGCGCCGCTGGCAAACCGCTCGGCGAATATGTGGATGGGAAATTCTATCGGGGCATTTTAACCGGCTTCAACGAAGCTTTTGTCATCGACCGCGCCACCCGCGACCGGCTGATTGCTGAAGACCCGAAATGCAAAGAGATCATCAAGCCGTTCCTTCGCGGGCGGGATGTGAAGCGCTGGCGCACCGAACCGCAGGATTTGTGGCTGATCAACACACATAACGGCTACGGGAAAACTCCGGCGATTGATATTAATGACTTCCCCGTAATCAAGGCCCATCTCGACGAGATGGAGCGGAAACGTGCCGCTGGAGAACTGGGTGCAAAAGCCCAAAAAGCCAACGGGTTATTTGATCGAACGGATAAGGGGAAAACTCCATACAACCTCCGCAACTGCGTCTATGTTCCGGAGTTCGAACGGCCGAAGATTATTTATCCGGATATTTACGAGCACCAAAGCTTTGCTTTTGATAGAGATGGCTTCTTTTCAGTCAACACAACCTATTTCATTCCGACCGATGAAAGCTGGCTGACTGGATTGTTGAATGCCTGCCTGATTGAATGGTTTTACGGACAACTTTCAAATCGTGTTCGAGGTGGTTATTTGCGCGCTTTTTCAGAGTCCATGAAGCAAATTCCCATCCCCGCCGCAACACCCGCGCAGCAGGCGGAAATCGAAAAGCGGGTGGAAAAGATACTGACGCTGAAAAAGGAAAACCCGTCCGCCGACGTTTCCGCCCTCGAATCCGAAATCGACCGGCTGGTTTACAAGCTCTACGACCTGACCGATGAGGAAGTGAGGATTGTGGAAGGCAAATTCTGAGGGCGGAGGACAGAAGTCAGAGGACAGAAAGAAGAGAATAAAATGAACAATCTGATTCTATTTGAAGAAAAACAGGTGCGGCGGGTTTGGAATGAGTCCGATCAGAAGTGGTATTTTGCTATTCAGGATGTGCTTGAAATTTTAACCGGCAGTTCGGACGTCAAGCAGTATGTGAAAAAGCTGAAAAGTCGTGATCCGGAGCTGAGTTCCAACTGGGGTACAATTTGTACCCTGGTTGAAATGACCGCCGCCGATGGTAAGAAGCGAAAAATCCAATCGGCGAATATTGAAGGGATTCTCCGCCTGATCCAGTCCATTCCGTCGCCTAAAGCGGAACCGTTTAAACGCTGGCTGGCTCAAGTGGGGTACGAACGGTTGCAGGAAATCGAAAATCCCGAGATTGCGGCTCAACGCATGAAGAAGATTTACCGGCAGAAAGGTTATTCCGAGGCTTGGATTGAAAAGCGGATGCGCGGCATTGCGGTACGCGACGAGTTGACCGATGAGTGGAAAAAATGCGGAGTAAAAGAACTGTTGGAGTACGCCATTTTAACTGCGGAAATCAGCAAGGCGACCTTCGGGATGACTCCGTCTGAATATCGCGATTTCAAAACGCTGAATCACACCGGAGATAACCTGCGCGATCACATGACCGATTTGGAGCTGATTTTTACGATGCTGGGTGAGGCATCCACCACAGAGATCGCACGAAACACCGATGCAAAAGGATTTCCAGGCAATCAAAAGGCGGCTTTCGCCGGAGGTAAAGTGGCCGGGAATGCCCGCAAAGAGCTGGAAAAGAAAAGCGGACGCAAAGTTTCCACCCGCACCAATTACAAGGAACTCCCGGAAAGCCGAACCCGGTTGTCCGGCCAAAAAAAAGCGGATTCCGATGAACAGTAAAAAATCAATCGTGAACGTTTCTGCCGTCGAAGCCGAAATCGACCAGCTCGTTTATAAACTCTATAACCTCACCCCCGAAGAAGCAGCCATCGTGGAAGGGAAAGCCAGATGACAGAGGACGGCAGTCGGAGATCTGAGAAAGGACACAGAAAAAGATAAAACAGACCGAAGAGTAGAGAGGTTGAAAGAAATAAACACCGAACAAAAGGAATTACTATGAAATTTATCGAGCTGGCAAAAAAACGTTCGAGCATCCGCTCCTATACGCCCGAACCCGTTTCCGAAACAGAACTCCATACCGTACTGGAAGCCGGACGCCTGGCGCCGACGGCCTGCAACCTTCAGCCGTTTCAGTTCGTCGTGGTGCGCGAAAAAGAAAATCTCACGGCGCTGGCGACGGCTTACCCGCGCGACTGGTTTAAAGAAGCGCCGGTGGTCATCGTGATCTGCACAGACCGTTCCAAAGCCTGGAAACGGGCCGACCGCGAGGGACGATGTCTGATTGATGTCGATGGAGCCATCGCCGCCGATCACATGACACTGGCCGCCGCCGATATCGGTCTCGGCACCTGCTGGATCGGCGCGTTCAACCCGGAAATTGTCCGCAACGTGCTCGGTGTTCCGGAAACGATCGAGCCGCTTGTTCTGCTGACGCTCGGCCATCCGAACGAAACCGGCCGCCCGAAAACCCGCCTGCCGATCGAAAACCTGATCCGATACGAAAAATGGAAATAGATTCTTCAATAGAGGAATCTATCATTTACTATGGGCACATTGCTTCTAAAATTTATGATCCTTGGCGTTGTGACATACGGTTGTGCCGTAATGTTCATGTGGATTCGGCAGGAGCATTACATCTTCCGGCCAAAGCATTACGATGTGGTCCCGGAGTTCGAACGCTTCCGCTGGGACCGGGAAATCAACGGCATCCGGCATCAGGGCTGGTTTCTCGACAAGGGAAAACCGCAGACCGTGATTTACCACGGCGGCAACGCCGAAGATTTGGCGGGACATTGCAAGGTGATGATGGACGGGCTGGATGCCAACGCACTGCTCGTCAATTACCGGGGTTACGGACAGAGCGAAGGAACCCCCGGAGAAAAAGAAATGGTCGCGGATTGCATCGCGGTTTTTGATCTGTTTTGCGCCGAAAAAAACATCCCGGCATCCAGTGTCTTTCTGATGGGCCGCAGCCTTGGCAGCGGGGTCGCCATTCAGGTCGCCGCCGCGCGTCCGCAGGCGGCGGGGCTGATTCTGGCAACGCCCTACGAAAACATCGCCGCGATTGCGAAAGTCCGATATCCGTGGCTGCCGGTCAAACGGCTGCTGCGCCACCCCTTCCCCGCCATTGACTTTGCGCCGGAAATCAAAATGCCGACGCTGGTGCTGCTGGCGGAAAACGACGAAAGCATTCCGGTTGAAAGCGGACGCAGGCTTGGCGAAAAAATCGGCGGGGAGAAAGAGATCATCACCCTGCCGACAGGTCATTACGACATCAACGAACACCCGGCCTACTTTGAAACCATCAACAAATTTATAAACCGGCTGATGCTCCAGACACTGGAAAACTGATCGGCAGAGCCGAAATCAATAAATCTAATCCCGTTTCAACCGATAAAATTTAACCGGTCCGGAGGTTTGCGCCGGAATATAACAGTTTGTCTGATTGATAAGTGAGGTATAGGGCTGCCACACGTTTATCAGAAGATTCGTCGTGCTTTCCAGCGTGTATTCCGTATCGGGCAGCAGATCGAATCGCATCCGGAATTGATTTGTGGTCTTTTCGAATCCGGAAATCAGCAAATCAGGCTGACTCAGCGCTCCGCCGCCCGGTGACGGAACCGCATCAATCCACGATCCGGGATCGGCGGCGGATGCACCGATGAGCCGCCGGTGCAGGGAGTAGCCGAGTCCGTCGGCAGTTTTCATCCACGGGGCGGATTCACTGAAAACGACTTCGTCGACAAGTATCCATGGAATCCCTTCACCTGGCACATCAGGGGCCTGCGGTTTTTCCAGAGCGATTCGGCCTCCTTCATTGGAAAGTTTCCCGTCAAACGGCCCGAACAGCGGCAAGGGTCCGGACAGGCCGTAATAGGCTGTGAAGGCATTTTTTGGTGCTGTATCTAATGGATCAAAAGGCACCAGCAGGATGCGGGCGCCAGCTGTCAG
>JALOTS010000234.1 GCA_025457785.1 Pontiellaceae bacterium
AATGGCTCCGTCTAAGTTTTTTACAAAGTGCAAAGTGAAAAGGAAAACGGATGAAACAACATAAGAGAAAAATTTTTCCATTAACCTCCTTGATGACCTGCGACGCACGGAATCAGGCAAAAATTGCAACCATCCTGATGGCGGTGATTCCGGCTCTTTCGCTGTTTTATATCGGGATGTCAACTTTTTCCGATACCGATTATCTTCCGCTTTCAGTAAAGCTTCTGATTTTTATCCTCTCCCTGACTCTCGCTGCGACCGGGTTTTTAATTCTCCGGAAATATCCGGACAACATTCTGAAACTCCGGCAATACATCACGGAACTCGCCAAAGGCACCCTGCCCGACAAAATTATCCTGAAAGACACACAGAATTCAGACGACATCAAGTATATTGAGGAAAGCTTCAACCTCGTGCTGGCGGAGATGCAGCGGCGGATTGAAACCGCCAAAGAACAACTGCGGATTGAACACCAACTGAAAAAAACGATTGAACAGCAGCAACAGGCGCTTCTGGATGCGGAACGGCAACGCGTAATGATCCTGACATTATGCACAGCCTGCCACCATATCGGTCAGCCCGCCACCGTGCTGCAACTGAAACTGGATCTTCTCAAGGAACGTACAACCGACAAAAATGAACTCATTGAAATCAATGAATGTATCCAAACGATGCAACAGATCACCGATATGATTCACCAGCTGCAGCGGGTCAGCGAATTCAGAACGGTTCCCTATATCCATACCGAAGGGCTGGAAGACGAAGAAATTCTCGAAATCAGTTCATCAACGTAGATATCCCCCGCTTTCCGGAAATCCGGAATTCATTTTACTGCGAACTAAGAGCTTGTTCCGCCCGCCGGATATGGCAAGAATCACGTCATGAAAAAAGCCGGAGTCATTGCAAACCCGAAGCGGCCTCATGCCGCCGATATTTTCGAACGCCTTGCCCATCACGCAAACAAATCGGGAATCGAACTGTTTGCTGACCGGCAGACCTCCGAATATCTGCCGGGGGCCGCTGTTCTGAACTCTGATCAGTTTACAGAAACCGTCGATGTCCTGCTCGCCCTCGGCGGCGACGGCACCGTCCTTTTCTGCACAAAACTTCTGAACGGAACGGACATTCCCCTTTTAGGAATCAATCTCGGCAGTCTCGGATTTCTGACCGGTCTCGGTGAAGATCATCTTGAAACGGCCCTTGATGCACTGGCTGCCGGAACCTGTGAACGGGACATTCGAACCATGGCCGACTGCACCGTGCTGCGCAACGGAACCCCTGCTGAAACATACCGGATTCTCAACGATGCCGTCATCGGCTTTGGCAGATCATCGCATATCGTCACGCTCGAACTCGCGATTGACGGAGAAATGATTGCTTCCTTTGCCTGCGACGGCATGATTGTGACAACCCCGACGGGAAGCACCGGTCATTTCCTTGCGTCGGGCGGTCCGATCCTCCATCCCTCCGCCGATGTCTTCGGGATCAGTGTAATCTGCCCGCATACACTCAGCAACCGCCCGATCATTCTGCCCGATCACAACACCATTGAAATTGCCATCCGGCGTGCCTACAAACAACTGCTGCTCGCCGCCGACGGACAGGATGTCACAGAACTGAACGAAGGTGACATCATCCGGATCACCCGCAGCGAAAAACCCGTCACCTTCCTGCATCTGCCCGGCTACAGCTACTTCTCCGTCCTCAGCCGGAAACTCCACTGGCGGGGATCAAGCTGTTAGGGAACGGAACAACAGAATACAGCACGAACGAACAGAAAATTTAAACCGCAAAAGAACGCAAGGAACACAAAAAACAGATCAGAATCAGGCGGAACAGGTTTTGCGGTCTTTGCGTTCTTTCGCGGTTAATAATTTTTTCTGAACAGATAAATTTATTTGTTTTAACCATGATATGACAAACAAGTTATGATTTTTAAAACGCTCAGTTTTTCAACTGCTTCGGCCCCGCTCGCCTTCTGGACGCATAATCTTGATCCGGTAGTGTTCCACGTCTGGGGGCCGCTGGCGGTTCGCTGGTACGGAATCTCCTACCTGCTCGGCTTTCTGGGCGCTTACCTGCTTCTGACCCGGATGTCCAAACGCGGCGAATTCGTTCTGCCACCGAAAGAAGTATCCACCTTCATCCTTCACATTGCCCTTTACGGAGTCTTTCTCGGCGGACGGCTCGGCTACGTTCTCCTGTATGCCTGGAATACATTTATCCGTGACCCGCTCTTTGCTCTCCGCGTCTGGGAAGGCGGCATGGCCAGCCACGGCGGCATGGTCGGGGTTATCCTCGTCATGCTCTGGATCGCCCGGAAGCAGAAAATCTCCTTCTGGAACCTGACCGACGGCCTTGCGCTGGCTGCGCCGATCGGGCTGTTCTGCGGACGGATCGCCAACTTCATTAACGGCGAACTGTGGGGTCGGCCGACAACGATCGCATGGGCGGTTGTTTTCCCGCAGGCCAGGGATCTCACGCCAACCCCCCGCCATCCGTCACAGATTTATGAAGCCCTCGGCGAAGGACTTTTTCTGTTCATCCTTCTGCAACTCATCCGCCGCACAACCCGGGGAAAGCGCGAAGGTGTCACCAGTGCAGCCTTTCTAATCCTCTACGCCATTGCGCGCATCGCCGGCGAATGTTTCCGCGAACCCGACAGCACCGTTTACTTTGGCGGAGTCACCAAAGGACAGCTTTACTCCTTTTTTATGATCATCGGAGGAATCATCATCCTCGCCCGCAAAAAACTGTGGAAGAACCATCCCCCAAAAAAACCGTAGTGAAAATCCTCACAGACGAGAAGTTTGAGTTTCGGCCCTTTTTTTGTATCATCCGGTGGAGTTATGAGCACGCTTCCGACCATTTTAATTAAAAACGCCGACGTGGTGAATGAAGGTTCCATCCGTCCATCCGATGTCCTGATCCGCAACGGACGAATTGACCGTATCGACGGAATAATCGACGCGCAGACGGATCTCGTCATCAATGCCGCCGGCAAAGCGCTGCTGCCCGGAATGATCGACTGTCACGTTCATTTCCGCGAACCAGGTCTGACATATAAGGGCGACATGCAGAGTGAATCACGCGCCGCCGCCGCCGGAGGGGTCACCTCCGTCATGGAAATGCCGAATACTCTTCCTCCGGCAACCACCAACGAACGGCTTAATGAAAAGTTTTCCCTCGCCGCTCAGAAAATGGCCGTCAACTATTCTTTCTATCTGGGCGCTTCACTCAACAATCTGGACGAAATCAAAGCGGTTGATCGCAACCGTGTCTGCGGCGTAAAACTCTATCTGGGTTCTTCAACCGGCGATATGCTGACGGACGATACCCCTGTCTTGGAGAAAATTTTCCGGGAATGCCCGGTCAATCTGGCCGCTCACTGCGAAAACGCCCGGATCATTCAGGATCACGAACAGATTTTCCGCGAACATTACGGCGATCAAATCCCCTTTGCGGCCCATCCGCACATCCGCAGTGAGGAGGCCTGCTTTCTCAACTCGAAGCTCGCGGTGGATCTGGCGCAAAAATACGATGCCCGCCTGCATATTCTGCACGTCAGCACCGCCCATGAACTGGAACTGTTCACCGACGGCCTCCTCCGCGTCAGCACTCCGCGCGAAAATGAATTTTTTATCGAACGAAACGAAGCCGTCCGGAAAATCACCTCCGAAGTCTGCGTTCACTATTTACACTTCGACAGCACTGCCTACGGAACCCATGGCGCACGCATTAAATGCAACCCCGCCATCAAACGGGCCTCGGACCGCGAAGCGCTGCTTCGCGGGCTGCTCACCGACCGGATTGATACCATCGGAACCGACCACGCTCCGCACACGATAGAAGAAAAAAAGGGAACCTACTGGACCGCGCCGTCCGGCATGCCGGTCATCCAGTCCGCCCTGCCCGCCATCCTCGAACATTTTTACAACGGGATCATTCCGCTGGAAGTCATCGCCGCCAAAACAGCTCACACTCCGGCGCGTATTTTCAACCTCATTGACCGCGGCTTTATCCGTGAAGGCTACTGGGCCGATCTCGTGCTGATAGACCTGAACAAAGCGCAGACCGTTACCAGAGAAAACATTCTCTACAAATGCGGCTGGTCGCCCTTTGAAGGGGTCACTTTCCACTCCTCGGTGGACACCACCCTCGTCTCCGGCCAAATCGCCTGGCAGAATGGAAAATCTGCACCCTGCTGCGGACACCGCCTCGACTTTGATCGATAAATCCAGTCCGGCAAAACCGAAACCGGCCAAACGCCGAAGTTCAACGGTCTCTGGGCAGCGGAACCGCAGTTTGTTTAAACTTGAAGCGGATCGAAAAGCCCTTTACCTTACCGTGTCAACCAGAACGGGCAACAGGAGGAAATAAACATGACAAAGGATATGCTGCGCAAGTTGACG